>JAEWZA010000159.1 GCA_023395575.1 Bacillota bacterium | reverse complement strand
AGTTTCCTTTCATTCTTGATACACTCCATAAGTTTTATTTGGAGTGTATCATAAGTTATTTTGTTACCGCCATATACATACAAAATTTAACCGCTACTTTCTTACATTTTATCACCGTCATTGACACCGGAACTGCTGCTATTTTTCGAATAGGTATTCGTATGTCATAATATATGGCTTCTCTTTCATCAAATTCTAGTGTTCTATATTTTTTAGTTTGTGTTACGCTTACGTATATATCACTGCTTGATAAATCAGGGAATTCCATTATCAAATCCTGCTTTAGCTTGTCTATGTTTTCCTGCTTGAAATATCCGTCAAGTCTTGCTGTCTGTGCTGCAACATATACTATGTCTGAAAATCTTTGAATCCTTCTTTCATTGGATATTTCAAGTACTGATTGCAGTGGAAATACTATTAGCAGCACCACTATTGCAAGACCTGCCAAAAAGTTTTTCATGTTGTTATCACACTCCATTTATACATTTGAGCTGTGGTAAAATCAGATTAATACTCATGGAACTTCTTCACATATCGCATTAAGCTCTTTTACCACAGCCCCTGTATGTAATATTTACGGTGCTATTTTATGCATTTGCTGTACAGTTGCCTTCATCAAGTATCCTGTTTCTGATTTCAGAGATACAGAGGAATCACCTGGACTTCCTAAAATCAAAACAAAAAGCAGAGATCCAAGTAATACCCCTGCTACCGTCGAGAAAAATTCTTTCATATTCTTTTACTCCTTATGGTGATACTTTTACTTTGTCCATCATTTCTGTTGTAACGCTGTTAAATATGCCATTTGATTTTCCTGCAAGGCTTTTGTTATCGTTTGCACCTGTTCCCCATATTAGAACAAAGAACAATACTCCTACTAAAAGCCCTCCAAGCATTGTTAAAAAGTCTTTCATAAAACAATTTCTCCTTTCACATTCCAATATTGATTTTCTTATCTAACTAAAAAGTAAATTGATACTGCTGCAGCTCCACATATAAAACCCAGTGCAAATTTTATTGCCAATCCCTTATTTTTCAAAGCTATCACCTCCCTTCAATTAGTCAGCTCAAAATGATACCTTCTGGAGCATGGAGAAGGCATCTATTCCCACAACTACTACAAGAAAATTTATTAAAATAGCAAAGCCTGATATAAGTGCTATCAGGAATACTATATTGCCTTGAGTTTCTCTGATTTTTTTAACTGCGGTCTTTCTTTGCTCTCCCATTTGGTTCTGATAGAGTTCTATTTGTGAAATGAGTTTATCTGGCGCGATATAATCAAGCTTTCCAAGTAGTGCTACAAATGATTTTGCAGGCTCAGTTCCTATTGCATCCCCAAAGTACTCCTGGCCATCCTGGTATCTTCCTTCATAATAAAAGGCTAAAAGCCTATTTAAATGGGACTTTATCATTTTTGTACATTTTGAAATTTCTCTTATAATGTAGTCAGAGGACAGTGCCTTGCCCGACATGGATATCGCCATGTTTTTTAATAGGCTCAGACACCTGTCTATTTCTATGTTGCTTTTTTCCTTATTTTTTTTTGTGAGTACTTCACAGAAATACCAGAAGGGGCTTTTATATTTTAGAAGCTGCATAGCTGGTCTTGATATTATCAGTAATGCAAGCCACAGAATAATGTGAAGCTTAACATCAGCACCTATAACAAGCCTTGAATATGTTATATAAACCAGCCAAGCACCAAGTATCGAGTATCTGATTGTTTGAAATAAAAAAGCAGACATTCTAATTCCTGCCTGCTTAAATATTTCTTCTGTCTGTGTACTTTTGAATTCCTTTTGATACCATTTTGAAAGCTTATAAAAACTTCTTTTGGTTACATCCTTTGAAAATCTATAACCGCCCTCTATACTAAAGGATTTTTTGTATACTACCGCTCCTGAGAAAAATATCAATAGAATTATGATATATGGAAGTAGTTGAATTATCATTTGCTCCTCCTATTCCTTTTGAGATTGAATACTTAATTTTGCTATATGTCATATTTAGGCTTACAAACAAGCTTTAGTGCCGCAAAGCTTGTCATAATTAGTAAAAATGTTATTATGCCAATTCGCAAGCCTACAGCATTTACAAACTGGTATTCCAAGAACTTTTTTATTGTAAAGCCAAAGGTTTTTACAGCCATATATATACTTCCCAGGTATAACGGTAATAATAGAAACCTTATCATTGTAACGGCTTCATTGTTATATCGCTTGCTGGTTTCAAGCTGCTCACTAATATCCTTCAGCTTTTTCAGAATATCCTCTAGTCCGCTGCTGACATCTATTCCCCTTTGAACTGCCATTTTTATGTTCGCTCGCAGTAGCAAAGCCCATTCTGTATTGTATGAATATACAAACTGCTCTAGGGCACGATCCAGTTCTTGCTCATCTCTATAATCCTTCAGAGCTAACGCAAGCTTATAGAGAATACGTCTTGAGCTACTTCCGGTAGCAAAGCTCAGCATACTGTTTTCTACCGCCTTTATCATGTTGTAATTGTGCTGCTTATATTCATTCATAATATTTGTAACCAGTTTATCAGCATCATATGAGCTGTCTATTTGCAAATTTCTAAGCCTGATTCTCAAAAGCAGATACGGAAAGGAAGCTGCTGTTACTGCTATCGTAACGCTGATTACAAAAGAAAAGATTTTAACTGCTATTAAGCTACTGAAAAGAAAAATAACAATGGTGACAGCTATAAAAACATATGCATTAGATTCCTTTCTATCACCCTTATGTACTGCGGCCAGAAGCTTTTGGATATGCGATACAATATAACCTTTATGCTCCGGCTTTTTTGCATTTACTGTTTTTTCAAGCTTTCTGTACTGTTGCTCTTCTCTAAACATACTTTTTATTGCGTTGCCGAAGGTGTTCCACAAGCCTAAAGCCATTAATAAAACACAGCCAACTTGTACTGCAATACGGGCAATTATGCCCATTAAGCTTAGTTGCATATTTACTTTCACCTGCTTTCTTTGTTCTTTAATTTTAAATCTGAAGGTTGAAGCTATTATTTAGCTAGGGGTAATTGAATTAGGTATTCCGGAAGTTTCTTTTACAGGAATGTAGTCATTTGCATAGACCCAATCCCAATTTTCTTTAAAATATATCAGGAATTTTAATTTGTACTCCCCTTTCTCTTCTGGAGCCTCTTTTACCGCATATACCATAGTTTCAAATGGATACCCGTCTGCTCTTTTGATTTTAAACATTGAAATCACTCCCTGAGATAATATTCTTTATACATGATTAAAACTCAATCGTTTATGTTCCTTCAAGCAATATTGTATTGTTATATATAACTTTGCTATATTACACTTCTAATTTTTGAGTATACCGGCCTTACAACCCTTTCAGGCATTGGATATTCTTCCGCAAGTGACTTGAGGGTATTTTTATATACCTCAAATGCTTCTGGATTTTCAAACTCGGCTATTTCCTTCAGCTTTTTGCCTATGCTGTAATTGAAGCACCAGCTGTCTGTTGCCTTTTGATACTCACATATTTTGTTATAGGTTATCTCGTTTGTTTCATTGTTAAACTGTATTTCAGTTACAGATTTAAGCCTTTTTTGTGACCTATTTTCGGGAAGCTGCACCATTTCAAACAGAAGATTGAAGCTGTTTGCTACTCTCACCATTTGGTAGTCAATGCTGCCTCCGTATACTCCCATAATTTTGTTTGCCATGTCATAGCAGAAGTCTTCTACATTTGATAAATGAGCTGTTATCTTTAAACGGTTAGTTCCCTTGTTGCCTGCTTCAACTGCTATGTACGCAGTATAACCGTCTCTTACCTCTTGTACTACCAGATAGTCAGCATCTGATTTTAATATCTCCGATGCTAATTTAAAAAGCTCTTCCCCTTCTGCAATTAAGGGTATAATGGGTGCTTTCGGCATTACTTCATGTATCCTGATTTCAGGATCAGTCTGAATTAGTACTCCCTCTAAATCTTGATTTTCATATGACTGCCAGGTTAGCAGCATTGTTGATTTTCCTGAGCGTACTGGACCTACAAATGCAACTCTTACACCACATTTAACTAATGCTTCAAGTGCTGGTATAAATTCAGAGGGTATCGTTCCACGCCTTACCTGCTCCTCGAATGTAAGTACATTTACAATATACTTTCTAAAAACCATTGTTGATTGCCCTTCAACTACTCTTTTACCTGTATAAACGGTAACTCGTTCTCCTGTTTCCATATATAGCTCGGAATAATTCTCATCCAGCCTTTTTGTTTCGTCTCTTAGCATTAACGCCTGCCTCAGCTGTTCAAAACGCTTGCTGCTAATACGCTGTTCTTTTAGTACCTGTTTACCGTTAATAAAGAAATATATCCTGTCTCCTATTATCTTCGCAGATGAGCTGTCTGGTATATCCATCCACTGTGCAATTCCAGCGATCCCCCAGTTTTCATGGAATACAGCATCCACAAGGTTCTTGTACCAGGAAGGGTATTGCTCGTTTTCAAGCTTGTTTGCCTTGAGATAATCTCTTATTTTATCCTTGAGGTAATTTACTTCTGTTGGCTTTCCTAAGATAGCGTTCTTGTGTCTTTCCATCAGCAGCTCGGTGTTATTGTTATTCTGCTCTTTGAGCCATTCATCATCAATGTGCTTCTTTATTTTTGAGCATAATAAAAGGAACCTTGAATTGTTGTCCAAGGCTCCGTAAGTGTAATGCTTTTTTCTGTTTTTGTGTGAATTGCCTAGAAGCTCTTCTAGGTCGAATTCTTTTATATTGGTGTAGTCCATAGCTTCAAATGTGACTGTGCTATCTTTATTGCTTGTTGCTTCCATTTACCATACCTCACTTTCTTTCTCAAAAACAATATGTAATTTAACATCTAATACAGCTTTTAATTTTTGGTCATACAAATACTTTGACATAAAAATGCACCTCAAGCATTAGATTTTTTGTCTAACGCTTGGGATGCACTACAAAGCGGTAAGCTCTTTTGATTTACTATGTTAACTTATTTGTTTGGAGAATAATTTGAATTATTTAGTATTTGAGCTACTATTTCAGATAAATCTTCGTCATCAATTGTTCCGTTGGTAATCTGATCCGCATCATATTTTGTAGTATCTGTATCAGCCACAGCATATCCGTAATACCATGCATCTATGCCTAAATCAAGAAGTGTATATTCTCCAGTTCGGTTAACATCCTTTACACCTTCAATTAGAATTATTGTTTCACCGCAGTATTCCTGCGCGACATCCATCTCAAGAGTAGCATTATCAGCGATACGTCCGTTGATAATATCAATCTTAGCTTCACCCACATCTATAGCTTTAAACTTTAATTTCATCAAAATCTTATCACCATTTGCGGCATTTGCTTTACCGAGACAAGCTATAATATATCTTTTAATTCCAGCAGCAATATCATCTTCTTTATAAATTTTCATACCATCGGCGTTTTCAGCACTGATAAATTGTAGTTTAGAAGTATCATAAGCTATTTTTAAGTCTTCGGCACATATGTTTGTTGCATTGTGAATTACTATATCGGCGGTTATTTCATCACCAGTCTTTGCTTTATCAATTGATGCGACCTCAAGCATTGGAGGTAATTCTTCAAATGTGAAGCCTTGATATGTAACCATTTCCTGAGAATAATTATAGAAACCAAACTTTCCTGAAGTATATGTATTATCGTTTATAGTAATATTATCTATAATATTTTCCCCTTCTTTTACTATAATATTAAATGTTCCTTTATCCGTGAAGTTTAAAGTAAATTTGTAATTTGTCTTATCCTTATAACTAATATTATTATGATATAGAACCTTAACATTCTTGCTGCCTGATGTTCCCCATAAATCTTGTATACTAAAAGCAGAATCTGAAGTTGCTACCTTTACACTCATTCCACATTTTGCAGAAGCATTTGAATATACTTCATCTGCTTGCTTCCAATCAAATAAATAGAAATGTCCTGAGTCTTTATAACCAAATACAAATCCCATAAAATCGTTGTCGTTAGAAGAATCAACACTAAACGATCCATTTATTCCATTGTTTACACATTCTATATCACTTAGCAAAATTGTTGGTCTGGAATTTGTCTTTTGTGTAACAGAAATATTTGCTGAATTAAGGCTCCAATTTGGAGTAGGATCAGTACCAGTGTAAGGAAGAGTTACCTTTTCCCATTTAGACAAATCTATTTGTTTACCCTCAGTCGATGCATATGCATTAATTGGCAAAAACAATATAAGCAAGGCAAAACAGCTTAATAGTACTTTTTTCAAATTCATATTTACCTCCTAATAAAATTTTAATATAACACTATTTTAGCAAATACAACTGTCATATAACGTAAATTTATGATATTGTATTTTGTTATAATGCATCTTATTTTTAAACAAATTATCATTTTACCAAAATTTTAGTGAATTCTTTTTAGTATGTAACCTATATTCCGTCTGTATTGAAACCAGGTCTGCAAGCTTATCCATCTGGCGGTCATAATGCTTGTTCAGTCCTCTTAAGGATCTATTTCCTTCATCAACTCTGCTTACTGCCATTGGCACATTTGGAAGGTTGACTGCCTGAACCATGTTGTATTCTTTTAGGATATTGGCACTGAGCTGTTCGCTGAACCTGTTTGCTATCAGCAAAATGTTTTCAGGTGCTTTTTCTTTTATATCACCCTCTAGCTTTCTTGCTGTGATTCCATATTCATCAAGAACTTGATGCCTAATGATAAGATGATTTGCAAGGCTCGACTGCTGCTGCGTTGTCACCATGTACCTGTTAGGCGTAGAATTCAGAGCACCGAAATATAGTGCATTGTGAGGATACCAGCCTGCATCAACAATAACAATATTGAATATATTTGATGCCATATTGATTATGTATTCAATGCGATCTGTCGTATAGTATTTGAAATCAATTAGTGTTTTGCAGGGCGGAAGTATATACAGGTTTTTTAATTCTCCATTTTGAAGCATTGCTTGACTTAGTTCCTCCTGCTGCAGTATTTTATTATGTATCTTTGTTCTTATACTATCAAGGCCTTTTCCTTTATCATTGTCTATATAAGAATGCGATATATGCCCTGACATATTTAGAAATGCCACGGTGCCCTCACTTCTTTCGGCTATATTTTCAGCCAGGCTCATTGCTGTAAGTGTTGTTCCCACTTTTGAATCTGCTCCGAATAATACTACTACATTGTTTATTTTGAGTTCTTTAAGATTTATTATTTCACAGAATCTTGAAAGTATCTGGCTATCAGTAAGCTTCGGAGGCAACACACTGATGTTATGGGCTTTTAAAAGAGCAGCCAATGTGTTATATCCTGATTGGCTGCTCTTGTTTGAACTTAACAAATACACTATTTTGTTGGCTTTCATTCCATTTTCTATATGCTGCAGCAGTTCATTTATACCGCACAGCCTGTCTGATACTATCAAATTGTCATATTCGGATTCCCTGTATACTGCTGATGCTATAGTTACTTTGTCGAACATTTTATAGTTCATAAATACATTGTACAGCTCAATGTCATTTGTAATTAATGTTACACTATTCATTTAGATTCTCCTTTTCTTTATAAGCTTGTTATATCACCTTATTTAATTCAGCCTTCAGTTGCGTATACAACTTCACCCCTTTTTACTCTCATGAGCAAGCAATCCTTGTTGATTGTTTTAGTATTCCTGATAGCTTCTCCTGTCAAAGTACAGAAATGAGTACTGCAATCAATATAAATATCTGTATTAAATCTGCATATTCCACAGCTTTCAGGTATCTGAATTTTTATCATTACGCTTTCGTTATTCATTTATTGTCTCCCTCACCAGCTGTTAATTAGTATATTTTTTAATTACTTCTCAAAGCTCTACTATTCTACCTATACACAACTATTAGCCTTTTACCGCTCAAAATACTTCTTTCAAGCACCTGTGTTTCCTCCCTGGTACATATTATTTCTATTGCTGCTACCTGAGAGCTTCCATCAAGGCGTTTGTTTCCGTTGGTATCCGTTACTTCCCGGTTTGTGCTGTCCTTTACATATGTAACTGCAGTATCAAGTATTGATTCCAGCTTTCCCTTTGCCAGCTCAGTGTTTACATCCTCGCCTGCGCTCAGTCTGCTTTCAATATTGCTGTCTATTTCATATATGCTGATTTTATCTCCCCGCCGTATTGATGACGGGATTGTATATACCCATGAGGGAGGAAGCCTGAATACAAACTGATTTTCTTTCAGTATCAGGCTGTTTTCTGAAAAGCTTTTTTGCGTAATCTGTCCATTTGCTGGAATAAAGCCTTCTACGGTTCTCCCATTTATATGGCTTATCTGTTCCGGCTTTAATGCTCCCTGAACTGCAGAGCTCAAGCTTATTTTCTCAGGCTTAAAATACATTTCCGCTTCTTCTATTACTGTTCCCTTTGGTATGTCTTTTTGAGCAACTAACAGGGTTACAGATTCAAGTGCTGCTTGTCCCTCCGTTACCCATATATATGTTGCAGCTAAAGCCGCAAACATTATAATTATTCCTAATATTCCTTTTAGCTTTTGCCTCATTTGAGTACCTCCTGTAATTTCGGCAGTATACCGAATATTCTCTTAGGCTGCTTTTTTTGTCTTTGAGCTGAGAAGTTTGGCAAAAGTATTTGCATAAGTGCCTCCATATCCGATTCTCTTGGAAAGCATCTTACTCCGTGCAGTATCTTTTGTGCTCTTGCGGTTTCCCCATCTGTCAGAAAGCACATTTCTTCATAAGCTTTTCCGCACAGCCCTTCAAACTCTATATTTCCCCTTGCAAAAAACTTTAACCTTCCTATATGCCAAGGTGCTGTAAATGCCATTCCTATTTTTACATCTGCCTTTATAAATTCCCTTAGCAAGATACGATTTACTGTACTTTCATCTTTTTCAGTAAGTGTTCCATCTGTTCCTATCTTAAACAAGCAGCCATAGTCCGTTATTATGATATTGAATCCAATGCGGTACAATTCATACATTGCATCATCTAATTCCTCGTGTCTGAGCAGCGACCTGTATTTACAGTTTGGAATCAATTTTGCATGTTGTAATGAATCTGATTTATCTACTTCAATTACAGCGGTTTTACCTAGCCTGCTTAGGTGCTCACCTAGCTTTATCGCCATGCTTGTACTTCCTGCACCTGGAGAAACAGAAAAGGCTGCTATTTTCAGCAACCCTTTCACTACAGTTGGTCTGTCTATTATAACTTCCTTTTCAACTATAACCTTTTTCTCAATCACTTTTTCCACTACTTTAGGCTTTTGGGGCTGTTTATCTTTTTTCTGCAGAACCTCCTGCTCCGCTTTTTGCCTTCTACTTTCTTCTAGTCTTTTAAGCCGTTCATGCTCACTATTTAGTGCATCCACCAAACGGTTAACGGCTATCTCTCCAGCTTCATTGATATATATAATTTCTTTTAGACCAACTGCACTAAAGGCCCACGCTTCAAACTGTTCATCCTTTTCCTGCTCCCTGCAGCACCATATTAGCAGTACATTAGGAAGCACAGACCTGATATTATATAACAACTTTTTATGCTGCTCTTTGGGTTTAGCCGCCTCATGAATGATTACTGCCTCTAAATCAGAATAGTTACCTGATTGTGCAGCATGGTTAAATAACTCTTCCACGTCATAGACTATTTCTATGTCAAACTGCTTTAGGAATTTATTCATGTTATCCTTAATTTCATTGTTTACAAACATTCCAGCTATTTTCATTGTCAATTCCACCTCCATTCATCTATTGCTTTATAGTAGTAAATCTTCTGTGAACGCATGTATTTATACAGGTTCACTGTCATATCCAGTACAGAGAGATTTGTAATATCCTTTTGCACACACATTACACTTACGAATATTCCCAATAACAGCACTATTATAAATGCTGGAAGGTTATTAAGTATAATCAAGGAAATTAATACATCCAATACTGCAATAATTACTGTTCCTATTACAGCTTGAATAAGTTCATTTTTACCGAAACCAGTGTATATTTCTTTTTCTGTCTTAAGTCCTGTGGGTATATACAGGGT
>JAEWZA010000149.1 GCA_023395575.1 Bacillota bacterium | reverse complement strand
AGTTTCCTTTCATTCTTGATACACTCCATAAGTTTTATTTGGAGTGTATCATAAGTTATTTTGTTACCGCCATATACATACAAAATTTAACCGCTACTTTCTTACATTTTATCACCGTCATTGACAGGTCTTACATGGGAGGACCCTGCAGCCAACTATGTAAAAGAAGGAGCATCTGTTGAGGTAGTATTCCCAGAAGAAGGAACTATTTTCCCAGGAGAATCTGTACAGATATTAAAAAATTGTAAACATCCTGAAAACGCAAAGAAGTTTGTAGACTTCATGTTATCTGAACAAATTCAAAATAAAGTAGGTAGCGAATTAACGGTTCGTCCACTTAGAAAGAATGCAACACTGGCAGATTACATGACACCTCAGTCCAAGATTAAGTTATTTGATAACTATGATGAAGGATGGGTTGCAAATAATAAAGTAGACATAACAAGTAAATTCAGTGAGGTTCTGGAATCTTCCATGGAATAATTCGAATTAAATAGATTGGATAACTAAAACAGGGCCACTTAAAAGCTTTGTCGATATAAAATTGAAAGACAATAGTTAAGTGGCCCTTACCATTTAAAATCAGGCTATTTTGAAATTAAATTGCGTGTCAATTGATCTTACTTCATTTAATATCCTGTTACAGATTTATAGATTGACAAAGAGTATGTTGGGTCAAAAGGTGTCACAATCAAAAATTTAGTAAATGAATTTAACTAAAAGGAGTGTCAATAATGAGTGTAGCAATTAATATAGAAAAAGTTGTTAAAAGATTTGGTAAAGATACCGTTATTGATGGATTATCAGTAGATGTAAAACCTGGAGAGTTTTTTACATTACTTGGCCCATCTGGTTGTGGAAAAACTACATTACTTCGAATGATAATTGGATTTAATTCCATTGAAGGCGGACAAATAAAGGTTGACGGAAAAGTAATTAATGAAATTCCTACCAATAAGAGAAATATGGGTATGGTATTTCAAAATTATGCAATATTCCCACATATGACAGTTAAAGATAATATTGCCTTTGGTTTAAAGAACAGAAAGGTACCGAAAGGTGAGATTGAGAAAAAAGTAGATGAAATATTAAAGATAGTTAAAATCGACCATTTGAAAGATCGTAAGCCGCAAAATTTGTCCGGTGGTCAACAGCAACGTATTGCTTTGGCAAGAGCCATTGTAATTCATCCAGAAGTTCTTTTAATGGATGAGCCTCTTTCTAACCTTGATGCAAAATTGCGTATTGAAATGCGTAATGCAATAAAACAGATTCAGCAACAAATGGGAATTACGACTGTGTATGTAACTCACGATCAGGAGGAAGCATTGGCCGTATCTGATCGAATTGCAGTTATGAATGGTGGAGTGATTCAACAAATTGATACTCCTAAACATATTTATCAGCGTCCAGCTAATACGTTTGTTTCTACATTTATTGGTCTTTCCAATATAATGAATGGAGTGATTGATAGCAATGATAATGGAAATAGCATTGTTCGAATTGGCAACTATAAATTCCAGATGAATAATATTAAAAAAGACACTGGTTCTAATATTCCTGTTAAGGTATCTGTTCGTCCGGAAGAATTTATTATAAATAAAGAGACACAAGAAGGTATTCCGGTTACAGTAAAAAACAGTGTTTTCTTGGGAGTCGCAACTCACTATTTTGTTGTAACAAATGAAGGACAAGAGATGGAGGTTATACAAAATTCAGATTTAGGGGAATTGATTCCAAACGGATCTAAAATACATTTAAAATTACAGGTACAAAAGGTAAATGTATTTAGTGCTGATGGCTCTAAGACCTTTATAGATAGGGAGGTTCGTTTATGAAGTCAGGCAAAAAACCATTAAGTATATGGCTACTCATAACCTTTGCTATATTAGGCTTATTTATAATTTTTGTAGTTTTTCCAATTGTGCTTATTTTGTATAAGAGTATTATAATGGAAGATGGAAGTATAAGTTTTGCTTATTTTGCGAAATTTTTCTCAAAGAAGTTCTATTGGAGTACTTTGATTAATAGTTTTAAGGTTACAATTGCTTCTACCTTAGTGTCAGCTATATTAGGACTGATTATGGCTTATGTACTAAGAAGCGTAAAGATTAAAGGAAGCAAGTATTTAAATATCCTCATTGTTATATCATATCTGTCACCTCCATTTATAGGCGCTTATGCATGGGTACAGCTCCTTGGACGAAACGGATTTATAACAAGAATACTAAATTCTATATTTAATGTACAATTAGGAGGTATTTATGGATTTGCAGGTATTGTACTTGTTTTTTCCTTACAATCCTTCCCATTAGTTTATATGTATGTCTCAGGTGCATTGAAAAACTTGGATAATTCTTTAAATGAAGCGGCTGAAAGTCTTGGTTGTACTGTATTTCAAAGAGTTTGGAGAATTATTGTTCCTTTAGTAACTCCAACTTTATTAGCCAGTTCCCTGTTAGTTTTCATGCGTGTATTTTCCGACTTTGGTACACCAATGCTAATTGGTGAGGGTTATAAGACATTCCCAGTATTGCTCTATAGCCAGTTTATGGGCGAAGTAAGTACGGATGCTCATTTTGCTGCTGCACTTTGTGTTATTGTAATTGGAATTACATTAATTATGTTCTTTTTGCAAAAATTTATCGGAAATCGTCTCACATATTCTATGTCAGCTCTAAAACCGATGGAAGCAGAAAATGCAACTGGGGTCCGTAACATCCTTGCTCACCTTTTTGTATACGCGGTTGTGTTAGTTGCAATTTTACCGCAGTTAACAGTAATGGTTACTTCTTTCTTAGAGACAAGAGGTGCTTCTTATACCGGACAATTTACTTTACAAAATTATAAGAACATCTTGATGCCAAAGAACGCTATTACAATAATTAACACATATAAATTTGGATTGATTGCAATACTTTTAGTTGTAGTTATAGGAGTCTTAGTATCGTATTTGACTGTAAGAAAGCCGTCATTCTTAACATCCATACTAGACACCTTGACCATGTTCCCTTATATTATACCGGGATCGGTATTAGGTATTTCCTTTTTATATGCATTTAACAAAAATCCATTACTTTTAAGCGGTACAGCAACTATTATTATTATTTCTTTGAGTATCCGAAGAATGCCTTATACAATTCGTTCCAGTACAGCTATTATCGGACAGATTAGTCCAAGTATTGAAGAGGCTGCAATCAGCTTAGGAACTACAGAGATGAAATCCTTCATAAAGATTACGGTACCTATGATGATGGCAGGTGTGCTATCCGGTGCAATTATGAGTTGGATTACTCTTATTAGTGAATTAAGTTCTTCTATTATTCTATATACAAGTAGAACTCAGACATTGACAGTAGCAATTTATGCAGAAGTTATCCGTAGTAATTTTGGAAATGCAGCTGCATATTCAACCATTTTGACAATTACCAGTATTGTATCATTGCTAATATTCTTTAAGGTATCAGGAAAAAATGATATTAGTGTATAAGTAAAATAAATTTATCAAATAACAATATATCATAGTGAAAGCTATGATATATTGTTATTTTTATTACAAGCATTTAGTGAAATATAAGGCTGATGCCAGCCGATTGCTCATTACAAGGGTTAAGGCAAACCACTTTCACTTATTCAGCTAGAAGTTTTTCTATTTTAAATACTTTGAGATTAGAGAGGATTCTATATGGCTGCCAATGGATATAGAAGCTATGTACAGAAATCAATTTTCCGCTATATGTTTTCTATTATATTATTGCTTTTTTTATTAGTTTTTGCATTTCTGATCATTAATATGATATGGCTTACTAGAGTAGAAGGTCAGAGAAATAATACAAAAATTGCAGAGGTTTTAAATAAGGAAATAGTAAATTACAAGGAAGGATTAAATGCTTTTGTTACGGATTATCATATAATTAATGTATGTAAGCAGCAATCAAATGAACAGACTGTGAACGCTAATCGCATGCTCTATGATTTTTCAAATTCAAGGGAAATTGGTGGGTTATTTATTCTTGTAGACTTACAAGGAAACATAGTTTCCTCAAATCTTTATAAAGATAATCAAAATATATTTTTGCAAAGCTTTCTTAGTAAAAGTTTAATTAAACATATGCTTAATGCGCCTGAAAAAATATTTATTGTTCCAAGTGGGCTGAATTATTCCTATAATCAGACAGGAGATTTGATTTTAAGCCGTACGGTTATGGACGGTGGAAAAGTAGTTGGTTTTTTGTTCTTTGACTTGCTCGATGAAGAAATATATCAAGCTGTATACAAATACAACTTAGATGATGTGATTCTTACCGATCAATATAATAACTTGATTTTTTCTATTGGAAGGCAAAGTGAGAGTTTCATGGGAAAATATACTATTGGAAGCTCTCAATTTGAAAAAAAACAAGCTACTACTACCAATATTAATGGAAAATATTATCTCATAATAAGGAAGCCTATTAGTTATAGTGAATTATATCTTTATACATTGGTTTCTATAAATTTTCAACTCAGTCTTTTTCGGTATGCTATTTTGTTTCTTATAGTTGTTGGATTAATAATGCTCATAATGCTCAAACCTTTAGCTGTACTAATTACTAATAAGAACTTATATGCGATAGACGAACTTAGGAATGCAGTTATAAATATGGGAAAAGGTAATATGGAATACTCATTACGTCCGCATGTTTTTGAAGAATTTCAGGAACTACATGATACTTTCCGGCAAATGGTGTTGCAACGTGAAGAACTTCAAAAAAGGAACAGTGAATTAATAGAAAGAAAAAGAGTAATGGAAATAAAACAGCTGGAAGAGCAGATTAATCCTCATTTTGTTTTTAATGTATTAGAAACTCTTCGTTATCAGGTTTTGATTGATGCTAATAAAGCTTCTGAGATGATTATGTCCTTTGCTAATATTATGCGTTATAACATATATTATGGGGATACTATTGTACCTCTTAAGACGGACATTGAGTATGTGAAGGATTATTTATTATTACAAAAGATGCGTTATAATCGTCGCTTGACATATAGCATTGACATCCCGAAAGAACTTTTAGATTGTGAAGTTCCCAAATTAGTGATTCAGCCAATTGTAGAAAATTCATTAAAACATGGTATGAAGAATGTTGATTCTATTCATGTAAAGATTACTGCCTTCATTGAAGATGATTGCTTCAAGCTTATTGTACAGGATAATGGAACGGGAATAGAATCAGAAATACTGGATAGATTAATAGAAGATTTAGAAAAAGAAGATGTATCCAAGGAGCACATTGGAATGTATAATTCTCACCGTGTTGTCCGACTGCTATATGGATCACCCTACGGGTTAAAAATAGAAAGTACCTATGGAAAAGGTACATTAGTAACTATTATCCTTCCAACAAATAAGGGGAACGGGAATGCATAAGGTATTGATTGTAGAAGATGAAGATATTATGCGGAAAGGCTTAATGTTTACGCCTAATTGGCAAGAGGTTGATTGTATTGTAGTAGGAGAAGCAGCAAATGGAAAAGAGGGTTTGGAAAAAATTGAAAAATGCCAACCAGACATTGTTATTGTAGATATGAATATGCCAGTAATGGATGGCTTGGAAATGTTGGAAAAAAGTATTAGAGAAAACGGATATGATGCTATAATAGTATCTGGCTATGGAGAATTTGAATATGCAAGAAGAGGAATTAGCTTGGGGGTTTCAGAATACCTGCTGAAGCCAGTTAATTATACTAAACTGTATGAGGC
>JAEWZA010000117.1 GCA_023395575.1 Bacillota bacterium | reverse complement strand
AAAAGTTGAGTAGATGACCCACTCTTAAAATTAGTCAAATTGTTATATCCGCTCGATTGTTTGTATTTTGCAATTTGTTTTGTGATCCAATCAACTTTTTGAGATAAAAACTCTTCTATCCAAGGCTGAGGCACATCCAATGGAACAGATAGTACGACTTTTAAATCCCTAAATACTTTTAAATGCACATTTTTTATTGGCTTATGAATCACATCAACTGCAACCACATTGTAAGGTTTCCCAAGATCTATTTTATATACGTAATTCAATATCTTGCCACCGCCACTTTCATGGCTTCATCGATAATCAAATCGAGCATATCAATATTCGACTTGTCTACGACTACTCCCATTTCTTCAAACATATCAAATAGACAATCGTCTAATCCTCTATGAATGGCTTTATGGACTACTTCATTATGCTTCCAGTCACGTTTTGCATTTTGTATAACAACTTCTTTGATTTTAAAAGAAAAATTAGCAATCACTTCTTCCATCTCTGGCGTAACATTCAACTCATTGTTCTTATTAAGATTAGTTACAACCGCTCCGTAGAAAGCTTTTGCGTCACTATCACTGGCAATCTGTGTAGGATAATCTTGCGAGGTAATTCCGTTTCGAAAGTCATCCGCCATAATTTCCATACTTGCATAATATTTGTCTGCATCTCTGGTTTCATTATATTCATCAATTGTCTTTTTAATTTTTGACGAAAACTCCTCAAATAACAATGGATCATCATATCTCATTTGCTTAAGTTTTGATTCTATCCTTGTTTTAATAGCATCTGCACGAGACTCGTTAGACTCCATTTTTTCAAGCAATTTTTTCATCGCTTTTTCATCACCAATTGAAACGGGTTTCACTACGGTCACTATTTCGGATGCATTTACAAATGTATCAATGAGATTTTTAATTCCTTGTTCATACATTGACAAATCAGGTTCGTCGTCATAACGCTGCATTACACTATCTTTTAACTTTTTATAGAAAAGGTAGTCGCTACGATACTTCTCGATTTGATCAAATCCAACCTCGACAAAGATTTCCCGATTTGAAACTGCAAGATTTAGTAGATTTGCAAAGTTCTTTAATTTATTATAAAAATCTTTTCTTCTTTGTTCATCCGCTAAACTTTTCTGCCATACGTCAGACGAGGTTGAATCCTTAATGTCTATAAACATTTCAGTTAATTCTCGATGAGAAGCTGCAAGCTTATTTTTTTCATCAACAGGACCAAAAATTGCACCATCGATATCATCTTTCTCGAATCCATTCATGCCTGACTCTGCATCATCGTACATGTCAATTGCAGAGTTAAGTTTTCCAAACACACCCCAGTAATCAAGGATTAGACCAAAGTCTTTCCCCTTATAAACACGGTTAACCCTAGCAATCGCTTGTAAGAGAGAATGCTTCTGTATTGATTTGTCTAGATAAAGAACACCAGCCACAGGTGCATCAAAACCAGTTAAAAGTTTGTCTTTTACAATCAAGATATTAATATCACCCTCTGGATTCTTAAAATCATCACATACATGATCATCGTACTTCTCGTCATTGTCTCCAAAGAGGGGTTTTACCATCTTTTCACGATACTCTTTAATCTTTTTTATTGCTTCAGTAGTAGTTTCATCGTCATCACCTTCATTTTTATCGCCAAAAGTTATAACTACACGTGGATTAATCCCTTGGGTACCTTTTAGAACATGATACATTTCAACTGCTGCTGCTCGAGACGAACAAACTACCATCGCTTTCAAACCTTTAGGAACACAATAATTTATAAAATGATCCGCAATATCAAATCCAATCAAATTAATTCTGCTTCTTGCCTCTGATATTGATTTGAATTTGCTAAATTTATCAGAGAGCTTATCCTTGAGCTCTTTCGGTAAACTTGTAGTAAGACTTTCAAAATAGTTATCGATTGTTAATGCTGGTTTTTCTTGTTGTACTTTTCTTCCCTCGTATACCAATGGGACTGTTATTCCATCTTCGATTGCTCTACGCATTGTATAATTATGAATAGGCTCGCCAAACTTGTTGTAGGTATTCTTCTTTGATTTTGCGATTAATGGCGTTCCCGTAAATGCAAGCAATGTTGCATTTGGAAGTACCTCTTTCATATAGTTATACATAGCACTATATTGAGAACGGTGAGCCTCATCTATCAGCACATAAAAGTTATCGCTATCCGAATCAAGATACCTGTTCTTGCATACCGTCTCAAATTTATTAATCAACGTTGTAATAACAATATTACTTCTGTCCTTTAATAATGACTTTAAGCCTTTACCTGTTGCCGCTCTTACAGGAGCCATGTGTGAATTTGCGAAATTATCTCGTATTTGCTTATCCAAGTTGACCCTATCTGTTATGATTACAAAACGTGGATTCTCACTAGCTTTCTCAACCTGAATTTTTTTAACGAGCATTACCATGGTTAAGGACTTCCCACTACCCTGGGTGTGCCAGATTACACCACCCTTGCTCTCTTTACCATCTTTACCATTAATCCTATCCATTGATTTGTTGATGGCAAAGTATTGCTGATGTCTAGCCACTTTTTTTATATTATTGTCATATAGAATAAAATTCTGAACCAGATCCAGCAATCTTCTTTTATCAAGCATAGATGCTGCTATCCGATCTTGTTCTCTTATTTCTCCGTCCGGCGAGCACTTTCTACATATGTCACTTTGCCATTCTATGTCATCCTCTCTCCACTCGACAAAATAGTCGGCTGAAGTTCCCGCCGTTCCGTATACAACCTTCTGCGGATTTACCGACATTACTAATTGACTAAATTTAAAAAGTTGAGGAATATAGTCAGGCATCATATTCCTCACGTTTTGCTGAACACCTTCCCTAATATCAATACTTGATTTTTTGCATTCAATGACAACGAAAGGAATTCCATTGACCAAAAGTATAATATCCGGTCTTGCATAGCTACCATTTGGTCTTGCAACACTAAATTCCTCAGTCACTTGCCATGTATTATTTGCCGGATACTTAAAATCAATATAGTTAAGGTCAAATGATTGTTTTACAGGAATATCCTTATCAATTGCAATGCTCTCTTCTAAACTTATTCCTAGCGTAATATGATTATAGATTTCTTTACTTGCCATTGATAATCCTTGTAAGAGTGAAGCATCTAACGCATTAACTGCTTTGGTAATTGATTCGCCGGAAAACAATAATTCATGCCCATTATACTTATATGTCTGTTTTTTTAAAAATCGAATAAGTTCATCTTCTAAAACGACTTTTGTTAGATTACCGCGTTTACTTTCTGCCTCACTACGTGATACATACTCATATCCCATATTAATCAAGAACTGTATTAACCGTTCCTGACATTCAGGTCTTTCATTAAATATCGCATGATTTGCCATATATCATTACTCCTTATATGCAGATATAGCAGAGTCTCTGCGACTCTGCTGATATTTTTACTTTTCTTTTGTCACACCCTTAAAAGG
>JAEWZA010000500.1 GCA_023395575.1 Bacillota bacterium | reverse complement strand
ACTTACAACCCTCCTTTATTAAAGGATATAAAAATCCAATATATCTATGAGCCATCAGAAGGTAAGCTCCCTAATATGATAATTGCTGAAAATAACTTTATCATGTCGGACAAAACTGATGAGTGCTTAGCAAATGAGCCTTTTAAAATATTTACTGCCTGTGACGACACAGAACCGACTTTCTATCTAGCTTTTGACGAGGAAATAAGCAATTTACCTATCTCACTCTTTTTTCCGCTCAAAGGAGATCAGATTGGTGACAAACCAGTAGTTGCTTGGGAATATTGGAATGGTAGGAATTGGCTTACCCTAAGTGTAAATGATGCTATTCGTGATTTTACCCGAAGAGAAATTCAGCAAGTCAATATGCCTTCTGACGTGGAAAAGTGTTCTATTTTTGGGGCTGAACACTACTGGATACGTGCAAGATTGGAAGAAGGAAGCTATAAAGTATTTCCTAAAATCAATGCAGTTTATTTAAATGCTGTATGGGCTGTAAATTCAAATACATTACAGGGAGAAATACTGGGTTCAAGTAATGGAGAACCTAGCCAGGTATTTGAATTTACACGTACTCCTGTTTTATCGGGACAAACTGTAAAGATTCAAGAAACTTTAGGACGAGATGAGTGGATAATTTGGGAGGAAGTACAGACCTTTTCTGTTTCAAGAGCAGATAGTAGACATTATATGCTGGATTCTGAAAGTGGATTGTTGACCTTTGGTGATGGAGTAAATGGAATGATACCACCTGCTGGAAGGGATAACATCCGTTGCGATTATAGGCATGGTGGTGGAGCCTTAGGAAATGTGGGTGCAAGTTCAATATCAAAAATATGGGAAAGTTTACCGGGCATTGATTCCATAATTAATCCAATTGCAGCCGATGGCGGCTTTGATCAAGAAGAACTTGAAGATGCTAAAGCTAGAGGACCGTATACATTAAAGAATAGAGACAGAGGAGTAACCTGTGAAGATATAGAGTGGCTTGTGCGTGAAGCAGCTCCTAAGATTGCAATTGTAAAATGCTTTCCTACGATGGATCGTGAGCTGGATTTTGCGCCTGGAAAGTCTATTGTAATAGTAGTCCCAGAGTATGACAGTCCTAAACCTGTACCAAGTCAAGAGCTTCTAAACGAAATTGATGAATACTTATCAGAACGAATCTCAATAGTTCTGCTTAGTGAGAATGAACCAATGTTGGAGGTAATGGGCCCTGACTACATACGTGTAGGAGTTGAAGCAAACATTGAATATACTAATCCTGCTTCTGGAAAAATCATTGAGGGACGCGTTATAGACAATTTAAAACAATTCTTAAATCCTTTACACGGCGGACAGGATAGAAAAGGATGGACACTTGGTAAAAATTTATATATTTCCGAGATATGTTCAGAAATACAAAACACACCAGGCGTAGACTTCATAAAAGATATTACAGTAAAGGCATCTGTTCAATGCTACACATTAGATTTTGAAACATTTATAGAAGGAGCATACAAGCCTGCAATAAATTATCCTACATATAGTGCAGTTAAAAGCAGCGATAATAGGATTGTATTTGCACTGGCAAAAAAGCTTTTGGCAAACAAGGAAGTAAAAAATATATGGGCCAAGGGTTTTAGAGAAAATGATGAAATACTGCTTCGCTATAGAAATTATAAGTCGCAAAAGCTGGTTATCGTAGATATAGACGGTGATGTGCTGGAATGTAAGACGGCTGACGAGGATTCCTTAGAATATCATTACTGCGATTGCCAGCTAATAGAAGAGCAAGTCTGTACTTGCGGTTTTTACAATGGGGATAAAGTATTTCCAGTAGGAACAGATGTTGAAATAGTAGAGCCAATTGCAAAGGATTTGACTATTCGTTCGTATATCTTAAATGAAGTCAAGGGAACACCATCAAGCTTCTTCATTAAGATGGCAGTACTTGAGACAGGTGACAAGATATATTTAAGCCGTAATGATGAATACATAAATTCAGATTCGTTAAAAATTCGCCAAGTAAAATCAGAAAATATTTTCTTAGAGGAAGATGAGATTATTTATAGTGGTGTACACCTTATTAATAAGGAACCTATTCTGGTATTTCCTTATTTACAAGATGCAGATACAGGCATAGTACATGATGTTAGCAGTATGCAGCCTGAATGTCAATTTGAAAAAATAGAAAAAGATGACAGAAGATATTTGGAGAGTATTAGTGATTTGCCCGAGGAATTGAGATGTAAACATTGCTTACCTTTTGAAGATTAATAAATTTAGAATATTAATCAAAAGTTAATAAAGTCTATGAAGGGAGGAAGAAAGATGTCAATTGCAGTACCAAATTTAGATAGGATGAATTTTGAAGAACTTGTTAAGGAAGCTAAATCGTTAATACCTATATATAATCCTGAATGGACAAATCACAACCCATCAGATCCTGGAATAACCTTGATAGAATTATTTGCGTGGCTTTGTGAAATGATGATTTACCGAATTGATCAGGTTCCAGATGAGAACTATATACATTTTCTGAACTTATTAGGTGTTAAATTAGATGATGGAGAAGATTTGTTATCAGGAATAAGGCGTGGTGTAGAGCAGCTATCAGAGTGTACCAAGGCTGTTACTGCTGAAGATTTTGAGAAGTTAGCATATGAAGCTGTTATGACAAAGCCTGGAATAAAGGAATTGTTTCCAGAGATATCTGTACGTACAATTTGCTATGCAAACCGCGATTTAGAAAACAGTACAGATAGTGATGAAAGATTGGGTCACATATCAATAATTTTGATTACAGATGTAATGGATCAAATGAAGTTTATGAAAGAGCATAGTGATATTAGAGATTATGTAAAAGGGTATTTACATGACCGTAAATTGCTGACAAATCGAGTTCATGTTGTAGACCCTGATTACCAAGAAATAAGAATTAATATGCAAATTGCAGCAAATGATTTAAAGATTACAGATACGGTGAAAAAGGTAATCGAAGAGTATCTGAATCCAATTAGAGGAGGAGCAGACAAAAACGGGTGGCCCCTTGGAAGAAACTTCTATAGTTCAGATTTGTATTATTTAGTTGAAGGTATTTCTGGTGTTGAACATGTAATTAGGTTGGAACTGGACTCACCTACGCTCAAGCCACATCAGTTGGTTAAGCTTAAATTATTAACTATAGAGGTGGAGAACTAAATGGTTAACTAAAACAATGATTTGCTAAAAACAACATTGTTAATGTCAAAATAAAAAAGGGGGGTCAAATGATGAATAATCAGGAAATTAGTAATTACGTACAATATCTTCCTAGAATATATCATAAAGGCAATGATGAAACCTATGAAGAGTATTTTCTTGGACGTTTTCTTAAGGCATTTGAGCAGATACTAACAGGTTCCTTTGAAAAGAAAGATATAGTAGGAATTGAGTCATTACTGGACAACTTTGAGCAGTATCTTAATCCATCTCAAACACCACCGCAATTTCTAAAGTGGTTGGCTGGCTGGGTAGCTCTTGATTTAGAAGAGTCAGTTGAATTTTATGGGGATAGCGACAAAGAGCAAAAGGATTTGTCACCAACGCAAATTCTCCCTCTGGATAAAGCAAGAAGCACAATTAACCGAGAGCTTATTGGAAAAATGGTTCAGTTATACAAAAAAAGAGGAACGACACAAGGTTTATTGGAGTATTTGCAGCTTTATGCAGGCGATGAGACAACTATAACAATCAATGAATATGAAGAAACACCTAGAATTGGAGAACAACGGGGAATTGGTGTAAACACAATGGTTGGATATGCTAGCCCAACATTTTTTACTGTAAATACAATGATTCCTATTCATAGTAGAACTATGCTGCAAAAAAAAGTTCAATTAATTAATAAAATAATTGAAAATGAAAAACCATTTTATACTAATTATAACCTAATTGTTGAAATTCCAGCTATGCGTGTAGGAGCATATTCAAAAGTAGGAAGAGAAACACTCTTAGGCGGTATGCTAGAGGAATAAGAACTTAAATAACATTATGAGCATTCGGAGGACGTGTCAAATGGAAGAAAAAGTAAAATTAAAAGAATTAAAAAGAATGCGCTACTTTGACGGACTCTTTTTAGACAAAGATGACTATAAGCTGGATCAGGATTATCAGAGGAGGCTTTTGCAGCTCCATAATCGCTATATGCATACCAGTGGCATTGTAGCGGGACTTGAAATTATTCCGTCAATAGCCTTGATAAATAAACAAGTAAACAGTGATTCCTCAATTATTCTAAGTTCAGTTGTATGTAAAGTATCATCGGAAGAAAGTGAAGAAATATATTATGTTCCCGAGGGCTATGATACAGAAAAATGTAGAGTATTTGTTTCTGAGGGTATGGCTCTAAATAAATTATCAGCTGAGGAAAATGAGGATTTCGACGAAAGTACAAGTCAACAAATATACATTTGTAAGAATCATCCTGACAGCGATATTAATCTAAAAGATTATCCAGCTAATAAAGAAATATTTCTATATGTAAGTTATTTGGAAGAGTATGATAAGAATGAACTAATCAGAGGGCAGGAGCAGTTTATAAATGTATGGGAGCGAGGTCGTATCAGCCATTCTTTAGATAAGCCTAAAGACGAAACGAAGAATATAGTAATTGGAAAAGTGACCTTGGGCTTGGCTAAAAAAGTAATAGCAGATACAGTAGTAAAAATAGATGGAGTTGATAATCCTGAAAATTATACCACAAGCAATACTACAATTGGAGACACAAATGATGGTAAAGAAACATTTGAAAACACTGATAAACATAAGGACCAGAATACAGGTGAAATAAAGATAGAATTTACAGACCGCAATGGCGTCAAAACAACAACAAAAATATTAAACTCTGAAAGTACTAATGGAATATCGAAAGAAATAAAAACAATAACAGATAAAAATGAAAAAAGAGTTAAAACTACTATAAAAACATCAGAAAATGAAGGAGTAAGAACAGTTGAAACTGATACTGATAGCGAAATAAAAGATACTTCTGGTGTTCTGTGGAAAAAACAGGGAAAAACAAAAGAGACCTTCAATAAAACAAATTATACTAAAAAAACTGATTTCACTATTACAGAAGGAACTACAGAAAAAGTTATTGATGAAACTAAAAATTTGATTAGAGAAATCGAAGCAAATGCTGGAGAACCAGAAGAAAAAGGAGAAGCAGTAGAAGCAACAAATAAAAAAGTAGTTAAATCAAATGGTAATATCTTAGGAACTATTACGGCTACAACACCGATAGAAATTATGAATGAGGCAACAGGTGAATTAGTCGAAAGAAATAAAATTATAGAAACATCGATAGAACATAATATAACTGAAGAAATAGATGAAGAAAATGGTATTTATAAGAGCTTTATCAAAGGTAAAAATACAGTTAAGACATCTATAGTTAAAATTACTAATCAAAGTGATACTGGTGAGGGAATAGATGAAACTAATAACCAAACCGAAACTGGGCCAGTATTTCAAACATTTGAAATCAAGATTGACGAAGTCAAAATACAAAGGCCTGGTACAACTCAAATTACTACGGTAACTAAAGAAGAGTCTGAAAATGAAATAAGAACTACTAATGAAATCAAAACCATAGTTAGAGAGGTAGAAAAAAATTTAGGTATAGTTACAATTACAACCACCGTTAATACCAGTGGTGAAGTATATGACAAAATAAAAGATATAAAAACTCAAATTGAACCAATAACAGAAACTGTAATAGAAAAAGATATTGAAGGCGATTCTGGAAAAGAAAAATTTGGTACAATATCTTGCACATATACAAGTGAAGTAATTAAGTATGTTCAAGGCGTTTCCTGTTTTGATTTAGATGGAAATTCTCTTAGAAAATATTCTGGACCAGGTGGAAATGAACTTACAATCGGTAAAATGTTATTTAAAATGAATAATCAGACTTCGGGAATGCCCTTTATTAGAGCTTATGAGGAAGATAAAAAAATAGGTCTGGAAGTTGATTCACCAAATACTAATTTTACAGGTTCTGTTAGTGTAAAGGGTGATTTGATCATTAAAGGAAAATTGATTGATTCAAGTGAAAAATCTGATAATGATGAATCGGAACTTTCAATTGCAAATAGCTTTGTTCAAGTTAACGGTAAATCAGGTAGTGAATGGATTAAAAGAGATGGTGGCTTACAGGTATACCGAGGAGAAACCTTAGAAAATCCTGATGCTTGTCTTATGTGGTCAGAAGATAGAATGAGGTGGCAGGTAGGACATAAATATACGGATAACGAAGGAAATACAGTAAATAAGGATTTCTATGATATAGCATATGGTGATAAATGGGAAAGACTTATTAATCAAAGTATTGTGGATGATTTACATAAGCATTCAAAGCTTTATAACAGTTCTAATGAAGTGGCTTTAGAAGTCAGTAATTCTGGAGATCTATTTATAAATGGAAACCTTAGTCTGAGTGATAAGACAGTATGGCTTCGTTCAAATGGCAATACAAATCATGGTTTAGGATGGTTTGGAACAGGAAAGACCTTTGCAAATATTGCAGTGGATGGTCCAGTTTTATTTGGCCTTAACGGAGGTATATTAGGTACAACTGAAAATGGTCAAAAAGCTGTTATTACTTGGAATAGTAAAGGAAATGTAGGTATTGGAGTTAAAAATCCTATTGATGATAGACTTGAATTAAGTGGGACTTTACGTGTTCTTAGTGATACAAATCCTATTAGATTTACACCAATCTGGACAGCCCTTAATGATAAGTATACTAAAAATGCAGAAATAAGCAATGATACTACCAATTGCAAAGCCCTTGTACTAGTTGGAAACAGCTCTGCAGGAAAGGAAAGAAAAGTAGCAATATGGGATAGGCTGGATGTAAATGGATATCTCTATGTAAATGGTGATATGCAGGTATCAAATGCTATAAAACCTAGCGCAGGAGTAGGTAACAACGGAATTATTTTCCCAAAAGATCCAGGAGGAGGTTCTGGAGACAGTGCATGGTTGAAGTATTATGCAAATGTTGGAGAAGCATGTAATTTGGAAATTGGAGTATCCAATGATGCTAACGATAACATAGCGTTAATGGCATCAGGGAATGTAGGAATTGGTACTAAAACTCCTGCTGACAAACTAGATGTAAATGGAACCATGAGAGTTTTGAGCGGCACAAATCCAATACGTTTTACCTCTGTTTGGGATGGGGCTACTAGCTTGATAAGTAATCAAGCTGAAATATGTAATGACGTTACAAGGTACAAGTCTTTAATTTTAGTTGGAAATAATTCAAGTGGTAAAAGA
>JAEWZA010000444.1 GCA_023395575.1 Bacillota bacterium | reverse complement strand
TAGAATATTTTAAAGCACAAAGAGTTAATGTAAATTGGGAAGTTGTACAAAATCCTTCAAAGCAGTTGTCAGAAGGAGACACAATGTCAATACGGGGTAAGGGTAGGATTGTGTTAGAAAAAGTAGTTGGAACTACCAAGAAGGATAGAATTAGTATAGTGATTAAACGGTTTGAATAATGAGTGTCGAAAGTAACTCTTTTATGTTTATGTTAAAAGATATAACAAGTTTTATTGATAAATACTTTTATACTAAGTTTAACTAAAATTTTGTATTTACGAAAGGATGCGTGACTATGAATTATACTCCTAATGATTTAGACAATATGAAATTTAAGAAGAGTTTTAGAGGTTATGATGAGGACCAGGTTAACGGTGTTTTAGACAATGTAATTCAGGATTATGAGCTTTACATAAAAGAAAATATAGAGCTAAAAGATAGAATTTCTGTTTTAAATGAGGGTATTCAACACTATAAGAACATTGAAGAATCTCTCCAGAATACCTTGGTAGTTGCACAGCAGACTGGTGAGGAAATAAAGAAGAACTCATATGAGAAGGCTGAAAATATTGTTAAGGAAGCTGAAATTAGGGCTCAGAAAATAATAAATGACGCAAATCAAGAGGTTATTCGAATTCGTTTTGAGTACGAAGAAATGAAGAAGAGACTTCATCTTTTCAAAACTAAGTCTGAGACTTTAATATTATCTCAGCTTGAGTTGTCAAAACAGTTATTTAGTGATGATACCGATTTAGAGTAAATTGAATCTAGGTATTATAAAGAGTTAGAAATTCTTCATTGTTTCCATACTCTGCGCGTAAATATTTGATTTCAGGCGGTGAAAGTATTTCCTGCCTCTTTGAAATACCGCTAATGTAATAAAATTTTTCTACAATCGAAAAATTTTATATAGAATTTAGGTATTTTAACGAGGCAAGAAGCATTGCGCCTATACTTCTTTGATATAAGTATTTACTTTTCAGCTTTTCTTTAAATTAAGCCCAATAGGAGTACACATCATCAGAAAAAATAGAACGATTTTTTGATTGTTCTTGCACTTCATCCTTTTCAAGAGAAAGAAGTCTGTCTACTATGTTCATAAGCTAATAACCCCCTACACTAACTTTGCTCATAAATATTAAAACTACTTGTTGAGAACCTTAGAGGCAAAGAAGTAAGTGTCATTTTCCACTGCAAACTTCAATAGATATAGATAAACAACATTTGCTATAAGAGTCATTCTAGATAAATAGAGAAAAATGTGGTATAATTCGTTTGTATGTCACATAGCCATACTAACATAGCTTATTAAGCTAATACTGTTAATACATATGAGGGGTGCACAAATGCAAGTCAAAAAAACACAAAAGAAGAAAAAATATAAAAGAGTTGAAAGTGGTTTTTCAAAATATAAAAATGAAATATTAGGCTTAATTCTGTTTGCATTTGGGATTTTGGCGCTGTTTAGCTTTATTTTTTCTGATTCCATGGGCGTTTTTGGTAATGGAATTACCGATTTAATGCTTGGATTATTGGGTATTACGGCATATATATGCCCATTTATACTTATTGTATATGGGATTGCAATGATATTTAAAAAGAATTCTCATATATTTGAATTACGAATTATTTATTTTAGTATATTAGTTGTTTTATTATCAGCGTTTATGCAGGTGGCAATATTTGACTATGAGGAATATACAGGAAGAAAATTTTTCGGAAGTATTGCTAATTTTTATAGTCAGGGAACAAAAGCTGAAGGTGGCGGAGTATTAGGTGGATTGCTCAGTCTTCCTCTTTTGATGACCTTTCAAGTTTTAGGTACAATTATAATTCTAACGACCATTTCAATAATTGATATTATTTTATTGACAAATGTTTCAATGGCTGCATTTCTAAGAAATGTGTCTGCCTATTTTTCGAGAAAAATTAAAGCTTCAAATGAAAACAGAAAAATAAGAAAGGCTGAAAGGCAAAAGGAACTTGAAGAAGACACTGAGCTTACTGATGAATCAATACATAATGAGATTCCTGATAAAAAAAAGAAAATAATTAATTTCAAAATAGAGAGAGAAAACAGAGCAAATAAAGTACCCAAGAAGTTAAGCGATGATGAAGCTGTTGGAGATGAAGTTAGTTCTATTTCAAGTGCTGAGGCTAATAACGAAAACAATGAACAAGAGGAATTTACAGTTAGCTTTACAGGTTTTAATGAACTTGCCGATGAATTGGTTATTTCGGATATTAGTAAAACAAACTTTACTAATGAAAATGACGAAAATCTAGACCAAAATGATAACGTAGAGAATAATCAAAATGAAAATGATATATTGGAAATGGAAGCAGCTGTTTCTGACCCCAATATGACCGGAAAAGAACCTTTAGCTATTTCAAATGATGTTACTACTCAGGATGATGGTGAAATCACAATACCGCCTATAGAGGTAAAACCAATAGTATACAATTATCCTTCAGTTGAATTGTTAGATGAAAGTAAAGAAGATTTATCTAATGTTAAGGCATTGAAAAATATTGCACTAGAGGGTGCAAAGAAGCTTGAGGATACTCTTAAGAGTTTTGGAGTTGAGGCTAGAGTTATAAATATCAGCCGTGGACCTGCAGTTACAAGATATGAGCTACAGCCTAGTCCTGGTGTCAAGGTGAGCAAGATTGTAAACTTATCAGATGATATAGCACTAAATCTTGCTGCTGCTGGAGTTAGAATAGAAGCACCAATACCTGGAAAAGCGGCCGTAGGTATTGAAGTGCCAAATAAAGAAATGTCAGCGGTATTATTAAGAGATATTCTTGAGTCTAAAGAATTTACAAATCATACTTCAAAGCTTGCATTTTCAGTGGGAAAAGATATTTCAGGGGAAACGGTTGTAGCTGATATCGGAAAAATGCCTCATTTATTAGTAGCAGGTGCCACTGGTTCAGGAAAGAGTGTTTGTATAAACAGTCTTATTATGAGTATTTTATTTAAAGCATCACCAGAGGAAGTAAAGCTTTTATTGGTAGATCCAAAGGTTGTTGAATTGGGTATTTACAATGGAATTCCTCATTTACTTATTCCTGTGGTTACAGACCCTAAAAAGGCAGCGGGTGCTTTGAATTGGGCTGTACAGGAAATGATTAATAGATATAAGTTGTTTGCAGATAAAGGAGTTAGGGATTTAAAAGGGTATAATGCAATGCTCAAGGCAAATGATGAACA
The DNA here is from genome assembly GCA_023395575.1 of Bacillota bacterium. Classification (GTDB taxonomy): domain Bacteria; phylum Bacillota; class Clostridia; order Acetivibrionales; family DSM-1351; genus Ruminiclostridium. The sequence continues at coordinate 7,837 of JAEWZA010000444.1, read as the reverse complement.
AGGCATATTACCACAAGTTGTTATAATTGTTGATGAGCTTGCTGACCTTATGATGGCAGCACCAAACGACGTTGAGGATGCAATATGCCGATTAGCACAGATGGCAAGAGCTGCAGGAATGCATTTGGTTATAGCCACACAGAGACCTTCTGTAGATGTAATAACTGGAGTTATCAAAGCAAATATACCATCAAGAATTTCCTTTGCAGTATCCTCGCAGGTGGATTCTAGAACAATACTTGATATGGGTGGAGCCGAGAAGCTGCTTGGTAGAGGAGATATGCTCTTTTATCCTGTAGGAGAACCAAAACCTTTAAGAGTTAAAGGCTCCTTTGTATCTGATACAGAGGTTGAAAGAGTTGTTGAGTATATAAAAACACAGGGATATTCATCATATGATGAAAATATCATAGAAAAAATAAATGACAGCAGTGTAGGAAATGATGCTAATTCGGGCGACAATGATGCACTTTTGAATCAGGCAATAGATATGGTTGTTGATGCAGGTCAAGCATCTGTTTCTCTTGTACAAAGAAAGTTTAAGGTTGGATATTCGAGGGCAGCGAGGATAATTGATCAGATGGAAGCGAGAAATATTGTAGGCCGTTTTGAAGGCAGTAAGCCCCGTCAAGTGCTAATTACCAAGCAGCAATGGATTGAGATGCAGATGAGTGAACAAAAAGGTGAGAAGCAAGATTCTCAACAACAAGGATAGTGAAGATTATTTCCCCGAAATTAATATAACTACAATATTCGGAATATAAATCATAGTAGAATTTTTACATTGGCGAAAAGGTGTTTCTACTAGCTGTAATTTGCAAAAGATTCTAATAAAATACACGCGGGGGTGCTTTATGTTCCTATTAACTTCATTCAATATGCTGATATTAGTTTTGCTAATTGCATATGTGTTTTACAGACTTATTAAAACAAAAAGTATTGTTACGCTTATTTCATTTACATTGCAGTTATCGGCATTAACAATTGTACTGCTCTCAGTAGTAAATGGAGTTCAAACAAGTACAGGGGTAGAGCTTTTTTATATTACCTTTGGAATAGTTATTCCATGCTGTATTGTAGCTTGTGATTATTACTCAATGATTAAAAAAGTTAAGGTAAAAGGCAGCTATGAAGGCTTAATAACAGTTGACAGAAGTGAAAAAATTGAAATTGATAATTCATCTGAAATCATGAGTGTTTTGTCAAATGACGCATTTGTAGGTGAAACTATATCAGAACTTACACGGCTTCAGGACGATTTGCTTAAAGGTATGAAAAAAAAGTTGCTTCAAGCTGAGGCATACTATATTGAAAATAATTATGATGCTGCCTATGAAATTAATAGCAGTCTTATAGGTCTTTGTAGCACATCGTCAAATTTATATTTTAACTTTGGTAACGCCAGTTTCAAGAAAGGTCTTCTTAGCGAAGCACTTTCACATTATAGAAAAGTGCTTGAGCTTAATGAACAGCTAATTTCCAAAATCCAGAAAACAAGTACATTAGATACTTCGGTTAAAGAGGATATTTCAAATATTAAATTTAAGGAATATCTTGTTTACTATAATATTGGAGTTACATATTTAAATATGGGAAAAGTAGATTTTGCCCTTGAAAATTTCGAAAAATCCTTGGAAATTAACCCTTCTTTTGTTAATGCAAAGGAAGGTGTTGGAAGGGTGTTGGTGCAAAATGGAAAGAACAGCGAAGCAGTTAAATATTACGAAGATATTCTTGAGAAGGATGGCAGCAACTATACAGTAGGACTATTGTTGGGCAAACTGTTTGTCGATTTAAATGACGCTGACAGAGCTCAAGAGTGCTTTGAACAGTGCATAAAGAGTAAGCCGGATTTACCTGATGCTTATACAGAGCTTGGTAGGCTGTTTATGGCACAGAAGAAATATATAAATGCAGCTAAATTATATAAAAAATATATTAGTATAAGGGAAGATGATTTCAACGGGCACTATAACCTTGCTGGCTGCTATTATCAGACTCAAGAATATAAAAAAGCTATTTCAGAGTATCAAAAGGCAATTATGTTAAATTCTAAGAGCTATAGCAGCTTGTTTAATATGGCTCTAATTTATGAAGAAACAAGGGAATTTGATAAGGCTACTGAATGCTATGAAAATTCAATATCAATAAAACCTGATTTTATTGATGCTTATAACAATCTTGGTATTTTGTATTCTAAGCAGTCAAGACAGTTTGAAGCTTTAGCAGTTTATGCGAAGGGTATAAAAGCCAGTCCGGGGAACTTTAAATTATATTACAATATGGGCGTTGTGCTATTTGACTTGAGAAGGTATGAGGATGCAGCAGATGCCTTCAATAGGGCAATTGAAATTAATCCTGAGGACAATGAAGTTTACTATTATCTGGGTGCAGCATTAACAGAACTAAAACAGTACGAAAATGCTATAAAAGCATATGGAAAGGCTCTTAACGAGGACATGACTGATGGTGAACTATATTATAATATTGCGGCTGTTTATGCTTTAATGAAAAAACAGGATATTGCAATAGATAATTTGAAAAAGGCAATAAACATAAATCCTAATATTAAGCATGAAATCTTTCAAAATAGAGTGTTTGACTACATATTGATGAATTCGGATTTTATGGAACTGATATCGTAGAAATGTTTCCGTTAGATGATGTATTAATTACATAATTCAAGGTTGATAGTGGTAAATATCAATTTATAATAAAGAGCTATGAGTTTGATGGGATATTACCCACAATTCATAGTTTTTATATTTAGTTAAACAGTGCTTGCTTAATTGTGTTAATCTCTATTGATGAACTTTATCATATAGCCTATCCATGCTTATATAACGAAAGTTTTCGTTCAAATAGAGATGAGTTAATAACCAACTTAACATTGCTAAGGTTGAGCACCCACAATTTAAGTTGGGAAAGTAGAATTAATAATCTAAATTGGTTGGCTAATAGTAACGAAAGTTAAGAAAGTTGATTAAATGGAGCGTTTTAATTTTTATCAAGGGTTTATTCGTATATGATTTGTGCTAAAATAATACTAATTGGCTTTTTATGATATTAGGATACCATATAACAGTTGGATAAACTAAATGCTTTAATAACTCGTTGTGCTAATTTGTTTTTAACTGAGTTTGCAGATAAACTACTTTTCTTATACTGGTATGCGAGTACAACTTAGATAAATGGGATGCTTGATTAAAAGATATTTGTTTGAATTTGTTGGTGAAGAATAGTTAATTCTATCATGGCTGTTGTAAAACAAGAATTAATATATAAATAATAAATATCAATAATAAATATCAATAATAGTACGCGAGTGCAATATATATCTAGTTGCGAAACTCGGTTAGAAATTGATGCTAGAAATAATAGGTGAAGAACAAGTATTGTAGCCAACACAGCTACAGGATGTAGCTGTGAGTAATAACCCGAGACAGGATGTCGAGTGTTATACGTTTGGCGGAAGTACTTGTTCTACACCGCAATTATTTCAGCGTCAATTTCGGGAGTAAGCAATAGATATATATTGTACGGGAGTACTATTTAAGCAGTTTAATTGGTATACAGATAATTTTTATGCTACAGTCCTGCACAACAATGAAGCATGGATACTGAATGTGAACGCCGGTATAATTAACTATGATGAACCAATACAAATTCAAACAAATATCTTGGAAGTAATCCATTTAGATAAGTTTGTACGGAAGTACCAGTAAGCCAGTACTTTAAATTTATCTGCAAGGTTTATAAATTAGCACAACGCGCAAAAATTAGATACAATATGGATAATTAAATTCGGAAAGTATGGGGTGCAAATGAGTTTTTTACCAATAAGTTTTGAGGATATGAATGAAAGAGGCTGGAAACAGCTTGATTTTTTGTATATAAGCGGTGATGCATATGTGGACCATCCCAGCTTTGGACATGCTATTATAACCAGAGTACTTGAGAGTGAAGGCTTCAAGGTTGGAATAATCGCACAGCCCAATTGGAGGAACAGCGAGGATTTCAAGAGGTTAGGACGTCCTAAATATGGAGTTCTTGTCTCATCCGGTGTAATAGATTCAATGGTCAATCACTATACAGCTAGTAAAAAGAAAAGATCGCAGGATTTGTATTCACCAGGGGGAAAAGCAGGCCTTAGACCTGATAGAGCTGTAATCGTTTATGCCAATAAAATTAAAGAAATATTTAAAGATACTCCAGTTATTATAGGAGGAATTGAGGCGAGCCTCAGGAGATTCGCACATTATGATTACTGGGAAGACAAGGTAAGAAGATCAATTCTAGTTGACTCAAAAGCAGATTTATTACTGTATGGGATGGGCGAAAAATCAATTGTGGAGATCGCTAATCTTTTAAAGAGAGATATACCTATCACAAGTATAAGGAATATTGTTGGAAGTGCATATATAGCAAGCTATGATGAGCTTCCTTTAGACATAAAGAATGCTATTGCTTCTAAAGGTACAAAAAAAATTGCCATACTTCCCTCATATGATGAAGTCATAAATGACAAGAAAGTATATGCAGAGGCATTTAAAATACAATACAATGAGCAGGATGCAATTAATGGCAAGATACTTGTACAACAGCATGGAGACAGGTATTTGGTGCAAAATACACCCTCAATGCCTATGTCAGAAAGTGAATTGGACAGGGTTTATGCTATGCCCTACGAGAGAACATATCACCCTATATATGAGCAGTACGGTGGAGTGCCGGCAATTGCTGAGGTTGAATTTAGTGTTACCAGTCACAGGGGCTGCTATGGGGGATGTACTTTTTGCGCATTAAATTTTCATCAAGGAAGGGTTATTCAAAAGAGAAGTCAGGCATCTATTATCAATGAGGCTAGAAAACTCACGTGGACCGAAGGCTTTAAGGGATATATACATGATGTGGGCGGTCCTACTGCCAATTTTAGAAATGTAGCATGCAAAAAGCAGATAAAGCACGGTGTATGTAAGGATAGACAATGCTTGTACCCTGAACCCTGCAAGAATCTTATAGTTGACCATTCTGAGTATTTAAGCTTGCTAAGAAAACTTAGAGAGCTCCCAAATGTAAAGAAGGTTTTTATACGTTCGGGTATAAGATATGACTATTTGATGTATGACAAGGATGATACCTTTTTTACAGAACTGTGTGAGCATCACGTCAGCGGTCAGCTTAAGGTTGCACCTGAACACGTAGTGGATAGAGTTTTAGACAAAATGGGAAAATCCAAGCGTCAGCTTTATGATAGATTTGTAAAAAAGTTTTATGATATTAACAAAAGGATTAATAAAGAACAGTATCTTGTTCCGTATTTAATGTCAAGCCATCCTGGAAGTGATTTGAATGCTGCTGTAGAGCTAGCAGTATACTTAAAAGAGCATCATATAATGCCTGAGCAGGTGCAGGATTTTTATCCTACTCCAGGGACACTATCTACCTGCATGTTTTATACAGGCTATGATATCAGAAATATGAAGAAGGTCTATGTTCCTAAGACTGTGAAAGAAAAAGCTATGCAGAGAGCTTTACTTCAATATAGGAAAAAAGAAAACTACCATCTTGTTATTGAGGCTTTAAAAGAAGCTAATAGAGAGGATTTAATTGGATTTGGTCCCAATTGTCTTGTGAAGCCTATGAGAGGCAAGGGGAAAAATTTCTCTGAACCTGAAAAAGCTTCAAATAAGCAGAATCCCGGTAAGAAGGGCAATAAGAATAGCCAAGAAAAAATGAATCCTGCTCACAACAAAACAGGCCATAAAAATGCTTTGGATAAAAAGAAAAAAAGCAGCTCAAAGTTCATTAATGATGAATTAAATAAAAATGAGAAAAAAGTTAATAAAGGTTATGATGGTGCTAAGGCACAGTATGAGCAAAAGAGTACTAATGGCAGGAAGGATAACAAGGATTCCCCAAAAAGAAAAGGCTACAGCAATGATAATGATCGGAAAAGCCTAAAGAGCAACAAAGCTGAAAAAAACTATAGTGCTAATAAGAGCAAGAACGGACAAGCTTTAGAATATGGTATTAAGGCGCAGAGAGGTAAAGCTGGCACCAAGATTTCTGATATAAAAAAACCAAAGCAATTGACAAGGAAAAGGCGATAAATTACAATGTATTAGTAAAAATTATCAAAAATTACTTAGGAATACTGATAATGTTACTCAATATTTTAATGCAACTATTTTGCAAAACCATTAAAAAACTATTAATAAGTGTTAGCATTGTGAGACTATTAATAGGAAAGTTGAGTTGTACTAGTATTCCTTTGATACAGAAAGGGAAAATATATGTCTGCAATAGTATTAAATGGAACAGAACTAGCTGGAAAAGTAAAAGAAAAATTAAAGCAAGAGGTTGAAGCTTTAAAACAGAAAGGTATTAATTCAGGGCTTGCAGTTATCATAGTTGGTGATGATCCTGCATCAAGGGTTTATGTAAATCATAAAAAAAATGACTGTGCTGAAATAGGGATTAAATCCTTTGAGTATGCATTGCCAGCAACTACTACAGAAGAAGAATTACTGAGCTTGATTGAAACTTTAAATAACGATGCTACTGTTAACGGAATATTGGTGCAGCTGCCGATTCCAAAGCATATTGACGAAGATAAGGTTATTGCAGCAATTAATCCATTAAAGGATGCTGACTGTTTTCATCCTATAAATGTAGGAAACCTTATGATTGGAAAGCCTGTATTTTTACCATGTACACCTGCTGGAGTTGTGGAACTGTTAATGGCAAATGATATACAAATAGAAGGCAAAAATTGTGTAGTAGTGGGTAGAAGCAATATTGTTGGAAAGCCACAGGCTATTTTATTGCTAGCAAAGAACGCAACAGTTACTATATGCCATTCAAAAACTGCTAACATTCAGGAAATATGTAAAAGCGCTGACATATTAGTTTGTGCAATAGGTAAAGCAGAGTTTATAAAACCTGAATTTGTCAAGCCGGGTGCAGTTGTAATTGATGTTGGTGTATCAAGGGGTGCAGATGGTAAGTTAGTTGGGGATGTGCAGTTCCAATCGGTTTCAGCGGTTGCTTCTGCTATTACAAAGGTTACAGGTGGTGTGGGGCCAATGACAAGGGCAATGCTCATGCAGAATACTGTAAAAGCAACTCTTATACAAAACAATATTTAAATCAAGCTAGTCTATTTGGGTAACTATAGTTAGCTTGGACTGAAATTATGATTTTTATGAAAATTTAACAAAAAAGGTATGCTAAAATTGTGATAACTTTTTAATTCTTGACATAAAAATCAAAAACGATTAAAATTAAAGTGTCACGGCATTAAGTTGGTTGTATTGTATAATTAATCATTGAATTATTAAGCTTGTTTTAGGCTAATTTATATATGCAGTTTGTAGTTTGTTTTTACATCTCATATCGAATACTAGTACACCTAAGTAGTATTAGTATAGCCAAGTATGTATGCTTAGTTTTTGATTATAAGGTATATTGTTACGATACAGAAAAGTTCACTGTATTATTTCCAACTTTAATTCCAGATATTTATATTTAAAAATGAATTGTGAATTTTGAGCTTTGAAAACTGAATAAGGAGGAGGTGTGCGACATAGAGATAATTCTTGGATTAACTATTGGAATAGTTATTGCAGTTATTGCTTCAATTATATTTTACAAAAGAGGATTTGAGGCTAGAAAGAAACAAGCTGAAGCTGTAATCGGTAGTGCTGAGCAAGAAGCTCAGAGGATTGTGGGTGAAGCGCTGAAGCAAGGGGAAAACAAGAAGAGAGAGACACTTCTTGAAGCTAAGGAAGAAATCCATAAAACAAGGATAGAAATTGATAGAGATATCAAGGAC
>JAEWZA010000407.1 GCA_023395575.1 Bacillota bacterium | reverse complement strand
CATTTTTCAAATCCAAGAAATGTTGGAGAAATTGAAGATGCAAACGGCATAGGACAAGTTGGAAATGCAAAATGCGGCGACATTATGAAAATGTATTTAAAAATAGAAGACAATATAATAGTTGATGCAAAATTTAAGACTTTTGGCTGTGGAGCTGCTGTCGCAACAAGCAGTATGGCTACTGAGCTTGTGATAGGTAAAACTGTTGAGGAAGCTATGAAAATAACAAACAAGGCTGTTGCAGAAGCGTTAGATGGCTTGCCACCTGCAAAAATGCACTGCTCAAATCTTGCTGAGGAAGCAATAGCAGCAGCATTGGAGGACTATAGAAGAAATAATGGTGAAGCTCCAAATGAAACTATAGAATGTTCTGGTTGTTGCAATAGCTGTGGACATAGTCATGGGCGTGAGGAAGATTTTGACGAGGAATAGAAATATTCTTACTGAATTAATAATTTGGGAGAAGTATAAATGAGCTCAAAAAAAGTAATGTTAGGTATGAGCGGCGGCGTGGATAGTTCTGTAGCTGCCGCCATTTTATTGCAGCAGGGATATGAGGTTATAGGTGTAACTCTTCAAATATGGCAGGATATGGATGATGAAACGCAAAAATCTGAGGGGGGCTGCTGCTCCTTATCAGCGGTAGATGATGCTCGTAGAGTCGCAAACAAGCTGGGAATACCCTACTATGTACTTAATTTTAAAGATATTTTTAACAAAAGTGTTATAGATTATTTTAAAGAGGAGTATTTCAAGGGTCGTACACCAAATCCTTGTATTGCCTGCAATAGGCATGTTAAGTGGCAAGCTATGTTGGATAAAGCAGTTTCAATGGGAATAGACTATATTGCCACTGGTCATTATGCAAAGGTTTTATATGATAAGGAAACTAATAGATACGTACTTAAAAAGTCTGTTACTGACAGAAAAGATCAGACTTATGCATTATACAATTTGACACAAGAGCAGCTAAGCAGAACCTTAATGCCAATTGGAGACTATCCAAAGGAGGAAATAAGGAATATGGCAAAGGAAATTGGGCTATCTGTGGCAACAAAACCGGATAGTCAAGAAATTTGCTTTATTTCTGACAATAACTATGGAAAGTTTCTTAGTGAGAATTGTGAAAAGGAGATTGTACCCGGCAAATTTGTTGATACCAAAGGCAATGTTTTAGGTGATCACAAGGGTATAGTTCACTATACAGTAGGGCAGAGAAAGGGACTTGGAATAGCTTTTGGCAAGCCAATGTTCGTTGTGGCACTTGATGCGGAAAAAAATACAGTTGTATTAGGTGATGACAGCGAAGTGTTTTCCAGTGAACTTACAGCGTCAGACCTCAACTTTATATCCATAGAAAAACCATATGACGGAATGAGGGTTGGAGCAAAGATTAGGTATTCATCAAAGGAATCGCCAGCAACAATACATGTTCTTGAAAATGATAAAGTAAAGGTTATATTTGATGAACCTCAAAGGGCTATTACTCCAGGTCAGGCTGTAGTTTTTTATGATGGAGATATTGTTGTAGGTGGGGGTACTATTGACTAAGTATTAATATTACAGCATATTTTTTAAGTGATTGTAAATAATAATATAGATCTTATTTCTAAAATTAAAGGAGGAGTCTTAATGCGTGAAGGACTAATTCCTACTGTTTTAGGTACTGCAGTTACAGCTACAGGTGTAGCTATGCGAGGTTATGACATGAAAAAACGTGGAATGACCAAGCGTGATACAACGGTTGCAATTGGTGCTGGTATACTGGGATTTGGCTTAGCACACGTAGTATTAGGTTCCATAGACTTGTTTCAGAAGTAGATTGATGGGGTGCTGAAATCAGCACCCCATATATATTTTACTATTCAGCTAAATAATATAGATTATAATTCAGCCTATGAGCTTATGAAAGCACTTTTAGGCATTTTGTGAATAAAATTCCTCGATTGCATTAAAGAATGCATTAATATTATCCCAGCTTGATAGTGGAGGAATATCGCAACCAGATGATATAACAAAGTTTTTATGCTGACAGCAATCCTTCATAATATTGAGTGTAGCTTCTCTTACTGACTCAGGTGTACCATTTCTAAATTGGCTAGCAGGATCAACATTTCCAAATGCAATAGTATCAGATGGAATTAGTTTAAGCATTTCAGACATTTTAATGGCATTTCCAAAATGATAAGCTGAAGCTCCAACTGTTAATATAGAATTAATTAATGGAATTGTGTTACCGCAATTGTGATAAACAAGTACGAAATTATCATCTTGAACTGCATCTACAATTTCTTTTACATATTTTGAGGAAAACTCTTCAATAAGCTTTGGTGAAAGAAGTCCTGCAGCCGGTTCAGCAAGAACAACACCATTTGCTCCTACTGCTTTATATGCCTTTATATATTCAATTATGAACTGAGTAGTTTTTCTTAAGGTTTCATGTACCATATCGGGTTCAACTTGACAATTAATCATTATTTCAGTCATATCCATTAATCTGCCTGCCAGTGAAAAAGGTCCAATTGCACCTGCAAAAACAGGGCGGTCAATTATCAGATTAACAGCCTTGCCGATTGCCTCGATGTATAAGCCTGTTCGTCCTGCACCTACTTCAGGAACCTTCAAGGCTTTTGCATCATCTTCATCCTCAATAAGCTTTCCTACAACTGTAGGTACTTCATCTCCTGAAATTTTGATTTGTGCTCCGAAGGCTTCGGCTTCAACAGATAAATCCATCATACTTACAGAAGCAGAAGTGTCACATTTTTCTGCTATAAGCTTCATACCCATTGCCTGTTTTTCGCTACTTGATATGAGGTCAACAACACTTATTCCCATTAGACTAATCGAAGGGAAAGATAATACTGGCATAGCTTTTTTAGTGTCAGCATCAAGTAATTCTTTGAGCCATTTTTTCATATTTAGTTCCATAATAACCTCCTACGCCCTAATTGGGGACACAAAAATTTTTAAAAGACTTAGCGGAGATCTATTAAAATACCTCCATGAGCCGCCAATGCGACTAAAAATTAATAAATTATATCTAACTTGAACAAAAAAGGCTTTTACTGAGACCAAGCTTAGCAAAAGCTAAATCTTATACTATAATTTTAAGTAAAGTATTTATTAATTTGTATAACTTTTTTGTGATTATTGGTAAGTATTTTATTAAGTTATAAAATGTTTCGTTTATAATCAATGCATATAAATAAGGTATTCTAATTTTATAAGTTATCAAAAATATTAGATTTTATAATATATAATGATAACTTAAATACATAAATATTAGTTTTTATTGAAAGAATAATTATGTGTTGAAGAGAAGGTATGGAAATCGGAATATTTATGTTAATTATATAAGCTAGAGCATTAAATTTCAAGAAATAATAATATTTATGTCGATTTATGGTACAATATATACAATAATCATTAAAAAAGTACAAAAAATATCAAATAATTTCAATACACAATATAAAATATATAATAAAATTTAGTCAAAATAAGAATTTGTAATAATGTCTATATAAATGGAGGAATATATATGAGTATATTAAATGAAATTTCTGAGAATCTACAGATAGGTAAAGCTAAAATAGTAAAGGAGCTAGTAAATCAAGCTATAGCTGAAGGCAATAGCGCAGAGACAATATTAAAAGAAGGTTTGCTAAAGGGCATGGGAATAATTGGAGAAAAATTTAAAAAAGATGAGGTTTATGTACCAGATGTACTCATAGCAGCTAGAGCAATGACTGCAGGAACTGAAATATTAAAGCCTTTACTTGCATCAAGCGGTGTTAAAGCAGCAGGCAAAGTCGTTTTAGGAACTGTTGCAGGTGATTTGCATGATATAGGTAAAAATCTTGTAAAGATGATGATGGAAGGTAAAGGACTGGAAGTTATTGATGCAGGTGTAGATGTTCCAGCAGAAAAATTCATAGAATTGGCAATACAGGAAAATGCACAGATAATTGCTTGTTCTGCTCTTCTTACTACTACAATGGGAGAAATTGAAAATGTGGTAAAAGCAGCTACAGAAGCAGGTATTCGTGACAAAGTAACTATTATGA
>JAEWZA010000394.1 GCA_023395575.1 Bacillota bacterium | reverse complement strand
GAAATAAGAATAATGGCATGGATATAATATGGGCTTAAAAAAATGCATTTTAATAATTACAATTTTGTTTGCATTTCAGTATAATACTTATGCTTATGAGAGTATAGCCTATTTATTTGCAGGCAATACGACAACCTATATAAAAAATGTGGAGCGTACAGGCGCAAATTTAAAAACAGTCTGCCCTGATTATTTTGAAATAAACAGTAATGGTACTTTGAAAAATACAATTAAAGTAGATCCTTTATTTGTACAAACTATGCACACTAAAAATATTAAAGTAACACCTTATTTAAGTAATAATTGGGATAGAGTTCTCGGCCGAGCAGCAGTAGCAAACCGCACTAAATTTGTGGCACAGCTTGCAAAACAAGTCATGGATCTTCAATGCGATGGAGTTAATATTGACCTTCAAAACCTTACTGAAATAGACAGGGATAATTTCACTGATTTCATGAGGCTTTTAAGGGCAGCACTCCCTTCATCTAAAATAATTTCAGTATGCGTTGCACCAAACCCATGGGGAAGTAAAACTGGTTGGCAGGGTTCTTATGATTATGCTGCCTTAGGTAGCTTAAGTGATCAGGTTTTTATTATGGCTTATGATGAGCACTATACAGGCGGTACCGCAGGTGCAGTTGCCAGTTTTTCTTTTGTTGAAAAATCTGTTACCTTTGCTATCAAACATATTCCGCCCTCAAAAATTATTCTTGGAATACCTTTCTACGGCCGCTATTGGAAGCAAGGTTCACAGACAGGCGGCTATGGAGTTACAGTGGCAGATGTAGAACGGCTGATATCCACCTATAAAGCCATAACTTGGTATGATGAGGCCTCCCAGTGCGCCCGTGCAACACTGACTATTTCAAATACAGACAACGCTATAATTTGGGGAAGTAATAAACTTTCAGCTGGAGTCTACGATATTTGGTACGAAAATGAGGCATCTATTGAGAAAAAGTTATCATTGGTTTCAAAATATGGACTATTAGGAGCTGGTAGTTGGGCATTAGGACAGGAACCAGACCATTTTTGGAAAAACTATAGTGTATGGTTAATAGGAAAACCTTTTATTGATATTGACAATAACTGGGCACAGAGTTTTATTTTAGAAATTTACGAAAAAAAGATTATAAGTGGTCTTCCTGGCAATCGCTTTGATCCGAATGGAAACTTGACAAGGGCTCAAGCTGCAGTAATGCTGGTAAAAATGATGGAGCTAGAAAACCAGTCAATTGTTGGTTTAAAGCCATTTTCCGACACTGTAGGTCATTGGGCTGAAAAATATATATCTATTGCAAAAAAACATGGTATTTTTCAAGGCTATGGGGATAATTTATTTTATCCTGATAAAAAAATAACAAGAGAAGAGTTTTCTGTAATTTGTGATAAGGTGCTATTTAATCCTGATACTGTAGATTTTTCTCAGAAAATTTATAGTGATGTAAGCCCTGAAAATAACATTTGGTCAAATAAATCCATAATAGTACTATCTATGAATAATATTTTGTCAGGCTATACTGATGGTACCTTCAGACCTAAAAATACAATAACCAGGGCCGAAACGGTAAGAGTAATTTCCGCTCTGTTGGACTATCCGGGTGGTTTTACTATAAGCCCTACAAATGTTCAAAGTCCAACGCCTGTCGAACCTAGATAGAATACAACCATTCTCTTCATTGAAATAAATTGCTGCTAATTCTGTTTGGAGGATAATTTTATTGAAAATCCATACAAATCAATTATCCTCCATTCTGCTATGTAATTAAGACATCACAACTAACATATACCTAAATAAACTTCTTATAATCCTTCCAATTCCTTTTCAGAAGCTCAGGAGTATCTAATCCATATGGACAATGATTCTTACAATGATTGCAATTTATGCAGTCATCTATTCTTTTCATCTTCTCCTGCCATTCTTCATTTAAATATATTGATGTGGGTGCTCTTCTTATCATAAGTGACATTCTTGCTGAATTTGGAATATCAATGTTTGCTGGACATGGCATACAATAGCCACAGCCTCTACAGAAATCTGCACAAAGCTCCTTTTTATCATGCTCAATAACATCTGTAATCTCTTGATTTAAAGCGGGTGGATTTTTTATATAGGCTATGAATTCATCCAACTCTTTTTCCTTTTGTATCCCCCAAATAGGCAGAACATTGTCATACTGTGCCAAAAATGCATATGCTGCTGCTGAATTGGATATAAGTCCACCTGATAAAGCCTTCATTGCAATAAATCCAATCCCAGACTCTTTACATTTGTCTACCAGCTCTATTTCCTCATTTGCTGCCAAATAGCTGAAAGGAAATTGGATTGTCTCATATAAACCAGAATCTGCTGCTTCTAAAGCAATTTTAATTCTATGGTTTGTAATACCTATATGGCGAATCATTCCTTTATCCTTGGCTTCAAGCATAGCTTCATACAATCCTGTACCATCCCCAGGTTTAGGACAGAAACTGGGATTGTGAAATTGATAAATATCTAAGTAATCCGTTTTTAGTAGGGTTAACGTGGTATTCAATTGTTCCCAAAATACCTTTACATTATCAGTCATTGTTTTTGATGCAATATATATTTTTTCACGAACATGGCTGAGAGCATATCCTATTTTTTCTTCACTATCGGTATAAAATCTAGCAGTATCATAAAAATTAATGCCGTTGTCATATGCTTTTGTTAGTAATAGCTTTGCCTCTTCCTTGCTGATGCGCTGTATGGGAAGTGCACCGAAGCCATTTTTATTTACGCATATTCCTGTCTTTCCTAATAGTACCTGTGACATAAATGTTTGTCCTTTCCATTTTATTTCATATAGTAAACAGTCCAAAAACACCTCTTTCAAAATTGGTATTTCTGGACTAATAAAATAATATTTAATTTATAAATTTTAAACAAAGCTTTATACAAATAAATATAGATACTTCATAAAAACAACAACTCAATAAAATACAATGGAAACCTATTAAATACTAATACCGTTCTCATATAATCATAAGTTTCTACCCAACATTAGAAAATAAAATATAAATTACTAAATATTAATTATCACCTTATTTTCTTTCTCCAAATTTAATTTAACATACTTCATAGGAACTTTTTTAGAATCTCCAAAGCACGTAACTAAATCACCATATTTCACTCTTATATCTGAAAAGAAACGCCTCTTTTCTTTTTCTCTATCAATTGTATCGTTGAATATTTCATATATCTTGTTGATTGCAGAAGTACAGTCTTTACTTCTGATAGATTCCATCTTTAATAATTGAGACTGGAGTTTAATTCTATCTATATAAACAAATCTATCTAGTGGTATACTATTCTCAGATTTTTTACGTACACATCTAAAATATCTTTTTTCATGACTATCAATCATTTTGAGTATAGGCTTAGATTTATGTTCTTCAACTTTATTAATCTTCATTCTGCACCCCTCGTTTTATAATTTTGATATAGTTTTATTATATCATGAATTTCACTTCCATAGTACATTTGTTCATATTCTGTTAAAAAATCTTGAATCCACACGTCAATTGCTAAATAATTTAATATATATAGGGTATTTCTAAATTTATTATCCGATATAGATATACCAAAACTGATAAGTGGTACTGATTCTTTTAATCCCTTGTCATACACGCTCATTTTTATTGGAATTGTAATATAATCAATCCAATTAGCATCATTATTACCAGTTTGATGACATTCAAGATTAATACTTTTAACTAAAGAGCCTCCCTTCTTATATGCATGATAAATCATACTCTTCTTCCAATTTATTTCCTTCATGTCTTCATCATATTCAACATTGCCACATATTGCAACCAACTTTTTAAACAATTTATCTTTTGGATCAAAAATTCTGGCATGTATTCTTACACTTTTTTTACCAGGTTCAAGC
>JAEWZA010000286.1 GCA_023395575.1 Bacillota bacterium | reverse complement strand
ACACCCAAAACAGTTTTAACAGCAGTTGCGCTCTCCATGTTATTGTAAATACTGTCTATAAACTGAGCAAGGCTTGATATGGAAGGGTTGGCAAACAAATCAGTTATTTTAATGACGTCTTTGTACTCTTCTTCTAGCTTTGAATGCATACTTACAAGCAAAAGTGAATTTCCACCTAAGTCAAAGAAATTATCATTAATTCCAACTGTATCAATGTCTAATAGTTCCTTCCACAATGCTTCCAGCTTCTTCTCTGTTGCAGTCTTCGCTGCTATGTACTCTGTTCCTGTATTAATTTTTATTCCTTCAGGTTTTGGCAGAGCTTTTCTGTCCGCCTTTCCATTTGAAGAAAGAGGTATTTTATCAAGCTTAATAAAATATGCTGGAAGCATGTATTCTGTTAAATTTTTTGCCAAAAATGCTTTTAATTCATTAACTGCAAGTTCTTCATCTGAGACATAATATGCACACAAATACTTACTGCCATCTTTATTGTCAAGTGCTGCTACCACAGCCTCCTTAATAGCAGTATGCTTCAAAAGTTCTGCTTCTATCTCTCCTAGTTCTATTCTGTTTCCTCTGATTTTTACTTGGAAATCAAGTCTTCCAAGATATTGTATATTACCATCTGGCATCCACTTTGCTAAATCACCTGATTTGTACATTAATGGATAATTTGCAATAGAGCTAAATGGATTAGGTACAAACTTTTCAGAGGTAAGCTGTTCTCTGTTCAAATAGCCCCTTGCCAATCCATCTCCTGCTATACACAATTCTCCCGGCACTCCAATAGGACAGAGCCTGTTATTCTTGTCAATAACATAAAGGTGTATATTGTCTATTGGTTTTCCAATTGGAATCTCTTCATGCTCCTTGTCTATTGAACAATCAAAATAAGATACATCTATAGATGCCTCAGTTGGTCCGTATAGATTGTGCAGCTTTGTTCCGTTTTCTCTTAACAAAAGTCTGTTAAATCTCATTACCTGCTGCGCCCCTAATGCCTCTCCACTTGCAAATACCTGCTTCAGAGTCTTTAGCCTTTTTAAATCCACTTTTCCATCTATATACTCTAAAAACATATTGAGCATGGAAGGTACAAAGTGCAGGGTTGTTATTTTATGCTCCTCTATTGCTCGCACTATTGCCTCAGGGTCCTTTTCTCCACCTGGCTCCAAAAAGTGTACAGTTGCTCCGTTCAGTGCCCACCAAAACTGCTCCCACACTGATACATCAAAGGTATATGGAGTTTTTTGAAGGATTACATCTCCTTCTCCAATAGGATACATTTTCTGCATCCAGATAAGTCTGTTTATTAGTGAATACTGCTCTATCATAACCCCCTTCGGAGTTCCTGTTGAACCAGAAGTATAAATTATGTATGCAGGATTACGAGAATTATTTACACTTTCACAGTCTATGGCAGAGCAACCGCTATATAAGCTATCATCATTTAAATTAACTAGCTTATCCTCAGATATAATGTCCTGTTCAGTTATCCAGCTAATAAATTTTTCCTGAGTGAGCAACAACACTGCTCCGCTGTCCTCAAGCATGAATTTTATTCTCTCAACTGGATTATCTGGATTTATTGGAAGGTATGCGGCTCCAGATTTTAAAATTGCCATTAATGAAATACTCATTTCCAGAGAACGCTCCATCAGCACAGCTACTATCTTTTCTGCACACGCCCCTTTTTTTCTTAAAGCATTTGCAAGCATATTAGACCTTTCATCAATTTCACCGTAAGTCATACTACTGCTTCCAAAGGAGACAGCTCTTCTATTTGGTGTTCTTGCTGCCTGCTGTCTGAAAAGCCTGTTAATTGTTTCTTCCTTTGGATATTCTGCCTTAGTATTATTAAACACTTTTAATATCCTATCTTTTTCCACATCAGAAACAATATCAATTTCTTCAATTATCATTTTAGGATTTAAAGCCATAGCTTCAAGTATTGTAATAAAATGACCTGCCAAACGAATAATAGTTTCTTCTTTAAATAAAGAAGTACTATACTCAAGGTTTAACCTTATATCCTCATTGTTCTCAACCGCTTCAATTGTCAAATCAAACTTGGATACGTTGTTTTCAATATTGTATCCGCTAAACTTAAGTCCTTCTATTTCCATGCTCGGAACACCCATGTTTTGCAGAACAAACATGGTATCAAATAGAGGATTTCTACTTAAATCTTTATTGAGCTTAAGTTTATTCACTAATTCTTCAAAAGGGTAAGCCTCATTTTCAAATGCTTCTATTGATTTTTCTTTAACCTCAGCAAGAAACTCCTGTACGCTCTTTTTGCCCTCTGGCTTATTTCTTATAGCAACTGTGTTTACAAACATTCCTATAATATTATCCAAATCAGCATGCTGTCTTCCTGCAGTAGGACAACCTACAACAATATCCTCCTGGTCCGAATACTTGGAAAGCAAAATATTGTATGCTGCCAGCATTATCATGTATAGAGTCAGGCCTGTGCTTTTTTCCAGTTTTCTTACCTTTTCCACTTTATCAGTTGGTATCTCAATGGATATTTTCTTTCCATTGAATTTTTGAATAGCTGGCCTGATATAGTCTGTTGGCATGTTAAGTACAGGTATATTGTCTTTAAAAACATTCAGCCAATAAGCTTCTTGTTTTTTTAGCTCACCCTTCTCAAAAAGCTCATCCTGCCATTCACTATAGTCCTTATAAGTAATTTTTAGCTCATCTAATTTTTTGTCTGTATATAAATCAACAAAGTCCTTGACTAAAACCATTGATGAAAAGCCATCCGACACAATATGATGCATATCATACATCAATATATACTTGTCCTGTGCCAATTTAATCAACTGTACTCTAATAAGCGGAGCTTTGCTAAGCTCAAAAGGTCTTACAAAAGTCCTCAATATTTCTGGAAGCTCCTTCTGTTGTGCTTCAAGTACATTAATATCAAAATCTATTTCCTCGTGAATAGTCTGTACAGGCTGTCCATCAATCATGTGGAAGGAGGTTCTGAGGGTCTCATGCCTGTCAATTAGCTTTTTGAATGCAGTCTTAAACCTCATTAAATCAAGCTGCCCTTCAATCATAAGTGCACCAGGCAAATTATAAGCAGTTCCACCAGCTTCAATTTTATTAAGCAAGTATATTCTCTTTTGTGAAGGAGAAAGCTTGTAATAATCTTTTGAAGTTGCCTTTTTAATCTGCTTAAAATCCTTTTGTCCGTTGTTAGTAATGTGCTCAGCAATACTTCTTATTGTTGTCAGACTAAAAATATCTCTTAATTTTATAGCAACTCCAAATTCCTTATGTATTTTTGTTACCAATACAGTTGCTTTTAAGGAGTGTCCTCCCAAGTTGAAGAAATCATCATCAATACCAACAGAGTCAACATTGAGTATCTCACTCCATAATGCCGCCAACCTTTTCTCAATATCTGTTCTAGGTACTATAAAATCTATACCTGTATTTATTTTTATACCCTCTGGTTTTGGCAAAGCCTTTCTATCCGCTTTTCCATTTGAAGAAAGTGGTATTTTATTAAGCCTTACAAAATACGAAGGAATCATGTATTCTGCCAAGTTTTTAGCTAAATGTGACCTTAGTTTATTTACAGCAAGCTCTGTATCTGAGACATAATATGCACACAGATACTTGCTTCCGTCAGTATGGTCGTTTGCTGCTACTACAGCCTCTTTTATGCTCTCATGCTTGAGCAGCTCTGCTTCTATTTCTCCTAGTTCAATTCTGTTACCTCTGATTTTGACCTGAAAATCAAGTCTACCAAGGTACTGGATATTCCCGTCAGGCATCCACTTTGCCAAATCACCGGATTTATACATCACCTGATATTTTGTATCTTCATAGAATGGATTTTCAACAAATTTCTCAGCTTCAAGTTCAGCTCTATTGAGATATCCTCTTGCAATTCCATCACCTGCTATACAAAGCTCTCCCGGCACACCTATAGGGCAAAGCCTATTTCCTTTGTCTAATATATAAAGATTAATATTGTCTATTGGTTTTCCAATTGGAATTTCTTCATAGTCCATCCTTGTAGAACAATCAAAATAGGATACATCAATAGTTGCCTCAGTTGGTCCATATAGATTATGAAGTCTTGTTCCATTCTCAGCCAATAAAAGTCTGTTAAACCTATTTACCTGTTGTGCCCCTAAAGCTTCTCCGCTGGCAAATACCTGCTTCAAGCTTTTAAGGCATTTTAAATCTGCTTTCCCGTCAATGTACTCTAAGAATATATTTAGCATGGAAGGTACAAAATGCATTGTTGTAATTTTATGCTGCTCTATTGCACTAACTATTGCCTCAGGGTCCTTTTCTCCACCCGGCTCTAGAAAGTGTACTGCTGCCCCATTCAATGCCCACCAGAACTGCTCCCAAACAGATACATCAAAGGTGTAAGGTGTCTTTTGCAGAATAATATCACCTTCCCCAATTGGGTACATCTTCTGCATCCAGTTAAGTCTGTTTACAAGAGAATACTGTTCAATCACAACTCCCTTTGGAATTCCTGTCGAGCCGGATGTATATATTACATATGCGGCATTACGGGCATTGTTTACATTCTCTAAATCAGTATAATGCTCATCTGTATCAACTGGAGCAGAAATATTGTCTTTACAGTAAATATTTTGGTCATTAAGATTAATTACTTTTTCATATGATATAATATCAAACTCAGATACATCATTTAGGAACTTTTCTTGTGTAATTAAAAGCACTGCCCCGCTGTCCTTGAGCATAAATTTTATCCTATCTGTAGGATACTCAGGACTTATTGGTAAATATGCTGCTCCTGATTTTAGCACAGCAAAGAGAGCTACACTCATTGTAAGTGTTCGCTCCATCATAATAGCAACTATTTTTTCAGCACATGCGCCTTTCTTTCGAAGAAGGGCTGCCAATATATCTGATTTTTGGTCTAATTCTCTATAGGTTAAGGACTTATCACCATAGGAAACAGCTAAAATATCAGGAGTTTTAGCTACCTGCTGCCTGAAAAGATTATTTATTGTTTCTTCCTTTGGATATTCAGCCTTAGTGTTATTAAATCCCAATAATATATGATTTCTCTCAGCATCAGATATCATATCCATTTCTTCTATCAATGAATTAGGATTTAATATTACACCATTTAATATGGTTAAAAAATGCTGAGACATTCTATTTATGGTGTCATTTCTAAACAAATTTGTATTGTACTCAATAAAGCAATCAAAGCCACCATCTTCTGCATTGTAAATATCAAGTTTAAAATCCAGCTTTGAAGTATTAGTTTTCAATTCGTACCTATCTGTCTTTAAATCCTTCAGTTGCAGCTTCAATTGATTTTCAAACTGGTTATGATAAATAAGCATAGTATCAAAAAATGGATTTCTTGACTTTTCAATTCTGCCACTGAACTTTTCAACCATTAAATTGTAAGGATAATCTTGATTTTCGTAAGCAGCAAATATAGACTTGGTATTTGCTATCGCACATTCAATAAAGCGGCTTTGGGCTTCTACAGAAATCTTTATTGGTAAGAAATTATTAAACATTCCAACCATATTCAAAATATCAGGATGATTTCTCCCTGATACCAGCGAGCCTATCATCATATCCTGTTGAGCAGTATATTTATTCAGCATTACCCCATAACAAGACATCAAAACTGAGTTCAGAGTAATGCCTTCCTTTGAAGCTATATCCTGTAATGCCAATACAGTATTTTTATCAACTGTAAAGTGTATGCTATCTCCATCAAAAGTTCTTTTGTCCGTCCTTACGTAGTCACAGGACATATTTAGCACTGGAATCTCTTCACTTAGAACCTTTTCCCAATAAGCTTCCTGTTTTTTTGCCTTAGCCGATAAGAGGAATTTATTCTGCCACTGTGCAAAATCCTTATAATGAAGCACTATTGGCTCTAAGCTCTCTCCATTATATAGCCTTTCAAAATCCTTCAAAATTGTCATTACTGATATACCATCAGATATTATGTGATGCATATCTATCAACAGCATATGCTTTAGCTCTGAGAACTTAACAATCTGTACTCGCAGCAAAGGTGATGAGCCTAAATCAAAGGGACGCACAAAATTCTTAATTATGTCATCTGCCTTCTCCTCTAAGCCCTCACTCAAAACTATATTCAAATCTGTGCTTTCTGCTATTTTCTGAACTGGTATTCCATCAACCATTTCAAAGTATGTACATAAAGCCTCATGCCTTTCTACTATTGCTTGAAAGCTCTTTACAGCACAAGCTGTATCAAGCTGGCCCTCAACCTTTAGTGCAATAGGCATGTTATAGCTTATGCCTATTCCCTCAAACTGCTCCTGTACAAAAAGTCCTTTTTGTGATGCTGTCAAAGAGTAATGGTCTTTTATTCCAGCCTTTGTCACAGCCTGAAATTGTTTTACCTCAGCTTCAGCTATAATATTAGAAATATTCCTTATTGTCTGAGCTTTATAAAATTCCCTAAAAGGTATATCTTTATTAAATTCCTTATATATCCTTGATATTATAACAGCAGCCTTTATAGACTGTCCGCCAAGGTCTGAAAACTTTGCGTCTATGCTTATCCTATTTGTCCCCAAAATCTCAATCCAAATTGCTTGAAGCCTTTGCTGAATGTCATTTACAGGTGGTATATATTTTGATGTACTTGCTACAGCCTTTTCTATTCCAGGCAGCTTACTTTTATCAACCTTACCATTTGCATTAATAGGCAGCTTGTCCACCAGAATAAAATAATCAGGTACCATAAATGCAGGAAGTTTTTCTGATAAACATGCTTTAATATTGTCATATGAAAATTCACCTTCAAATTCTATGTATGCACAAAGATTTTTTCCGCCAATTTCATTTTCCACAATTGTTGCAAATATTTTATTTACACCATCAATTTCTGAAATTGTACTTTCAATTTCACTTAATTCTATTCTGAAGCCTCTTAGCTTTACCTGATTATCTATTCTATCCAGAAACTCTATATTCCCATCAGGTAGCCATTTAACAAGGTCACCTGTTCTGTACATACGTGTGTCATCATATTCAAAATTGAATTGCTTATTTGAGCAGAAGGGATTCTGAACGAACTTCTCAGCAGTCAACTCAGGCCTATTTAGATAACCCTTTGCCAAGCCATCTCCCGAAATACATAATTCGCCGGGTACACCAATAGGTTGAAGCTTGTTGTATTTATCAACGACAAACAGCATTGTATTTGTTATAGGCTTACCAATTGGAATAGAAACAGCATTACTATCAACACTGTCTATATTATAATATGTTGCAAAAACTGTACTCTCAGTAGGACCGTATACATGCATAAGCTTTCCTGAGCCTAAAAATTCCAATGCCTTCTGAACATGACGAACAGAAACCCTCTCCCCGCCAAAAAGAATTTTTCTTATATTTTTAAGGCTTTCCAGCTTAGTATCAACTAAAGTATTGAAAAGAGCCGTAGTTATAAAAAACAGTGTTACCTTATTGCTTTCTATCAATTCTGCAAGTACATTCATGTCCAATAGCTTTTCCTTGTCTACCAAAACTAGCTTTGACCCGTTCAACAATGCGCCATAAATATCAAAAGTAGAGCCATCGAAAGCATAATTGGATAACTGAAGTAGTGTATCTTCAGCAGTAATATCTATATAGTTTGTGTTTTTAACAACTCTGGATATATTATAATGGGTAGTAATATTGCCTTTTGGCTTGCCAGTAGAGCCTGATGTATACATAATATAGGCAGGGTTATCAGAGGTAATTTCACAATTTAAATTTTCTCCGTTTGCTTTTTGTGACTGCTCAAGTAAGTCCTCTAAACCACAGATACTTGTCTCCGCACCTTCTGCCAATTCAAAAAATTCCTTGTGAGCTATCAGTATATCCGCTCTAGAGTCCTCAAGCATATTTAAAACCCTATCTCTTGGATTTGCTGTATCAATAGGTAGATAGCTACAGCCTGCCTTTAAAACTGCAAGTATTGCAATCATCATATCAATAGACCTGTTAATTAAAAGTGCTACAGTTCCATACTTGCTTAAGCCCTTTTCACATAGCGTTCTAGCAAGCTTATTTGCTCTGCTATTTAATTCACTATATGTAATATTTTCATTTTCAAACACAACTGCAATTCTATCTGGATTTTCTATAACCTGTTGTTCAAACAGTTCTGATAATGTCTTTCCTTTTGGGAAATCAGTTTTTGATATATTAAAATCATTAAGTAACTGTATTTGCTC
>JAEWZA010000179.1 GCA_023395575.1 Bacillota bacterium | reverse complement strand
TCCGGACCATATACACCAATCTCGAATATAGAAAAAGGCCAATCGTACTTATATCTTTGTGAACAGTAGATTCTCAGATATCGGCCTGAACCATTAAGGCTTATAGTTTCTGTCTTACCAGTTCCATTGTATTGTGTGTATAGGTCTGTCCATGTAGTTTCATCATTTGAAACCTGAATCTTGTATTGAGTCGCATATGCAGCTTCCCAATTGATTATTAGCTTGGTAATTTCTGTTGTCTTACCAAGGTCTACATACACCCAATTAGGGTCCGATACGGTTGAAGCCCATCTTGTACCCCTGTCTCCATCAACAATATTGCTGGCTGGGTAAAGGGTGCTTTCTATAGAGGAAGCCTTAACTGGTTTATTTAGTGCTAAGTTTCCTGCTGGTAAAGGCTCTTCAGGTAATACTGGAGGAAGATTGGCAAGCATTGATGCAGGTCTTTTTGCGATTTTGTTTATACTGTAGGGGCTTGTCATGCATACTTCTAATCCCCAGTCTTGTAAGGTGGCAAAGGTACCGTCAGTAGTCATATCTAAAAATGTCTGAGGGTTATTTCCAGGGCCCCATGACCATGGGAGATAGCCTATTTCATTTTTATAACATTCTTCAATAATAATCTTATAAGGAATTTTTCCAGATTCTGTTTCATCCCACTTGTGGCCAAACTCACCAACTATCAATGGGAGCTCCATTTGTACAGACTGTGTAATTTCATCTCTTACCCTTTGGTCTGTATAGCCATACATATAAGGCCACCACATATGTACTGAGAACATTAAATTTTTATCAGGGTCAGCAGCAATAATGTCTGGACCACAGCTTTGAAGAATATCAATATCCTGACCGTATCTAGAAGCGTCAATTATCAGCGGAACATGGATGCCTGCAGCTCTCATTGTTTTTACATGCTTAGAATAGTCTGCCGTAAAGGTAGCTGCAGCTACTTCATTTCCTACTTCGTTTCCTATATTAATTAGCAAGTATTCCTGATGCTTTTTAATTACTTCAACAATATCTGGTCTTACCCAGTAATCAACAAGATTTGCGAGTTTGTGCCATTCTCCTGTTGCATCATGAAGCTCTACCATTGGAATCATGTGTTCTGCACGACAATTGCGAATAGCAGTATCCAACTCTTCTGCTGTGCCTTCTGTTGTCCAAACAATTCTGACGGAGTTTGCACCGGTTTTAGCAATTTCAGAGAAGGATGGAACACCGTCTTTATCCATCCAAATAATCATTTTGTTAATGCCATAAAGAATTACTTTTTCGCCTGCTTTATCATACAGAAATCTCCCTTTGACTCTGAAGCCGGGGTATGTGGAATCAACCTCTGCGGCGGAAACCTGGTTAAAAGATGGCGACAGAATAAACAATGATACTAAGATTGCTAATAGAAAATAAAGATTTTTCATTACTTTTCGTTCCTTTCTTTAATAAATTAATAAGTTTGTGATATACCAACTATTTTTTGTATAGATGTACTTGAAGTAATATTACTTAACCTCCTTTCTTTTAGCAGTGAGCAATTTAAATTTTATTTATAATTACTAACTCAACCTTTCCATTGATAAGTTTAAACGCCTATAATTCAACTGGGAAAGTTGAGTTAGTAATATAATAATTAATAACTGAATAAAATGGTGAAGGGGTTTATTGTAATTTTTAATATATTAATGTGTCATAATTATGGATTATTTAAAATAATTTATAATATTATATCATATTATATTATAAGTAATATTATTACATATTACAAGTAATATTATATAGTATCGTGTGTAATATTATTTAGATATTAATTTTGATATATATCAGCTTATTAAAGGGAAGTCGAGAGTATTGTTAATTACTCAACTTTCCTAGTTGAGTAGGTGCTTAAACTTATCAATGGAAAGGTTGAGTTAGAAATAATTGTATGAATTAGTTGTTGAACCACAGTATTTTTGCCGTAAAAACGATACGATGTCGCTTTTAGCACACTATGAACCATGGATGGTGAATGTGTGCGACGGCTAAAATACTACGGTGAAACATTACTAATTCATACAATTATTTCGGCAACAAACCATTGATAAGTTTGAACACCGATAGATTTTGGGGTGGGAAAGTTTAGTTAATAACTTTTACGCGAGTATAAATTAGATAAATGGGAGTACCCCATTTAGGTAAGTTTGTACGGAAGTATCAGTAAACAATACTATATTTTATCCTGCATGGTTCATAAAATAAATAGCACAATGTGTTAACTTAAAATAGATAATATAACCCCTATAAAATACACATACAGTATATTTTATAGGGGTTATATTTAACTATATAAAAATTTAGTATTCCTTATTTAAGTATTCAATCACAACTGCCGTTCTTCGGTCTACAACCACACCATCTTCTAATAGCAGACCTTCATTCAAAGCTTCGTCCACAAAACCTCCAAACTGCTTCCATGCGCTATGGAATACAATTTTAAATAAAGAGGTATCCTTTAATTCATGGACATAACTATTATGTGGATGAAAATTGAATATAAGTGTATAATCACCTTTCGTAAATGCGATAATTTTGCTGAATTCATTCACATATAGCAGGCGAACAGGCTCAAGGTATATTTCATTGTCTGCTATGAAACTTAGCATTGCTTTGTCAAAATTATTTAGATATTCATATTTTAAAAATGGGTTGTCAACTAAGCTCCATTGGCGCCTTGCATATTTATAGCTCCAGCCATTACCTTCGCGGGGGAAATCAATCCATTCAGGAT
>JAEWZA010000268.1 GCA_023395575.1 Bacillota bacterium | reverse complement strand
CTCGACATCCTGTCTCGAGTCAATACTCACATCTACATCATCTACATCCTGTAGCTGTGTCGGCTACAATACTTGTTCATCACCTACTATTTCTAGCTTCAATTTCTAACCGAGCTTCGCAATTAGATATATATTGCACTCGCGTACTATTTCTTGCAATAAGACATTGATATATAGAAAGTGTTGTTTGTTTTGCAACTCGAAAACGCACTATGTATGTACAAACTATTGCTTAATTCCGCAAAAAACTGCAAGCAGTTTTTTGCGGAGTGTAGCAATCTGTTGAAAGAATTTTGTGTGTTTTCAGCCACAAAGACTAAAAGTGGCTTTTAACAGTATGTATAGAATGGAGGTCAACATGAAAAATGCGAAGCTACATTTAGAGCATACATGGTACTCTTCGCATATCAAAAAACTGCAAGCAGTCTTTTGCGGAGTGTAGCAATATGTTGAAAGAACTTTGTGTATTTTCAGCCAGAACGACTAAAAGTGGCTTTTGATAATATGTTTAGAATGGAGGTCAACATGAAAAATGCGAAGCTAGCATTTAGAGCATACATGGTACTCTTCGCATATCAAAAAACTGCAAGCAGTTTTTTGTAGGTATGAGTAATCAAGTAATTACTATACACTTTTTAAATAATATTTTGCATTGCTGGTGGTACTAGCGGAAGGAGGCTAACTTGAGAAAAAAAGTAATATGCATATGCCTTACAGTTTTTATTTTGTGCAATTTGTGTTTGAGTTCCAGCATAATTGCGAAAGAGGAATTACTTTTAGAAAATTCCGCTTGTGTAACGCTGGACAATGGTTGCAGGTTGTTTCAAACAAATATATCCAAGAATGGATATTGTAGGCTTGAAATAAGAAATAATAAAAAGCCTGTTACAATAACGTCGTATGGTAAAAATTTATATAATGGCAGCTATCAAAATGGCTATGTCAGAAGTGACATCAAAGAGGAGCTTAAAGGAGCAAAAGATAAAAAATATAAAACTAGTAAATGGATACGCGTATATCCTGGTCAGACACTTACAGTTAGCGGAAGTGGTGTTAATAGAAATATATGGCAGTTTAAAAGTGCTGATAATAAGAATTATAGTATAAAAAATTCACCAACAGTGAAAATTCCATATGGAGTAGCGTGGGCGAGGGTTTTCTTTGGGTTTGAAGCAAGCGGTAATGTTCAAATTGAATATGGAGATATTGCTACATCATATGAAAAGTATACAGAAAGTAAAATAAGTATTCCTGTAATAAAGAATGCTATGGGATTAGCTCAGGATTCAAAGCTAAATTGGTATATATTAGACACTAAAAAGAGCTACACAAAAATAGGTATGTTAAAGAGCTATAATGGATTAACCAATTTTTCAGTATCAGGTGATGATATTGGAAATGTAAAAATTTATTATCCCAAGAAAATAATAGCTAAAGAGGATGGTGTCTATGGTGTTAGATGGAGGCTTACTGAGCTAAATGAGAAATGTGAGAGATTAGAAGCCTCTGTAGGACTTACTGCAAGTGCAGTTGAAGGTCAACTACCAGTTGCCAATGACTTTGATTATATTTATCCGTGGTCTGAAATAAAGCTGTGCAATATTGATTCAAAAGAAAAAATTACATATCAGGGTCAAAAGGGATTTGCATTTGATGGTTCGAACGGAAATGTATTCGTTGAGCTGCCAAAATGGTACGTAAAAAGATATCAAGATGCTACCCATGAGTATTTGTATATTTCAAAAACTCAGAAGGAGGGCTTCGAAGTGGAGCCGGCATTTCTAGAGGGAGATCAAGTTTTAGACAAAATATATATTGCAGCATATGATGGTTTTGTGACGGAGGATAAGAAGCTGGTGAGTTGGTCGGGCAAATACCCCACAACTAATTTAACTCTTACCACCTACCGTGACTATGCAAAAAATAACGGAAGCATGAGATATGGGGTGCTTGATATAAGGTGCATATTTGCACTACAGCATTTATATCTTGTTGAGTTTGCAAATAAGAACAGCAGCAAAACAATAGGTATGGGATTACAAAAAATGCAGTATCCCTTTATTAAACATGCTGCAATTTCTGAAAAGCACAGCAATAGAATTATATTAGCTAAAAATGCTAGCTTTAAGGTTGGCCAGTCTTGCTCAATATCAGAAAAGGGCAATTACTATATGGATCATAGAAAAATAACAGCTATTGAAAGCTATGATGATAAAAATATAGCCATTTACTTTTCGGGTGAGCCATATGATGTAAATGCTTCAACTACATATATTTACAATACACCGATGGCAAGCGGTATGTGCGATACAATGACATCACCAAGTGGATATGCATTAGGTGCTCTTAATGGAAATGGTTATACAAGCGTGAGATATAGGTTCGTTGAAAATCCCTGGGGGAATATTTGGAACATAATTGATGGAGCGTTTGTGAAAAATTTTGTACCATATGTTTGTTACGATATGACGAAGTATGTGAGTGCAGGGTCAGAGGATTATTTGCCACTAAACTATACCTTACCAGAGCAAATGGAAAATGAAAACAGAGAAAGTTATGTTAACCAAATGATAAAAAATCTTGGATTTGATGAAAATTACCCGTCAATAGCATTTCCTGTAGAGATATCAAACGGTGCTAACAAAGACAACAGTTTTGCAGACTCCTGGTATTGTATAAAATCATCAAAACCAAAAGATATCCGGTGGAAGGGTGCATGGGATTTAGGAACAGGTATAGCTGATAGGGCAGGTATATTTATGCTAAGGGCATGGTTTGATATTGATCATCCTTATTGGCATGATGGAGCAAGACTCATGTACAAACCAATTAATTTAGACTCTAGCTCAGTTGAATTGTAGGTGCTTATGCTTACCAATGGAAAGTTGAATAAATAACTCGAAATCATAGTTACTGCTTACATGGTGCACTTTCGAGTTTTAAATGCAAATTAGTATACGGAGAGGAGAATTAGCATGAGAAGAACATTATACGGCTCTATAATTATTACATACCGCTGTAATGCAAAATGTAATATGTGCGATTGTTTTAGAGATCCTAGCAAGCCTAACGAAGAAATGTCTTTGGATTTGATT
Organism: Bacillota bacterium; assembly: GCA_023395575.1. Taxonomy (GTDB): domain Bacteria; phylum Bacillota; class Clostridia; order Acetivibrionales; family DSM-1351; genus Ruminiclostridium. Next base: position 13,059 of record JAEWZA010000268.1, on the reverse strand, counting down.
AGAAAGCTTCCTGAGATGGCCTTCACTAACATAACAGGAGGGGAACCTTTTATTCGTAATGATATAAATGAAATTGTAAGAGAGCTTTACAAAAAGACAAACCGAATTGTCATCTCGACAAATGGTTACTTTACAGATAGAATACTGGCCTTATGTGAAGAATTTCCGCAGATTGGGATAAGAATTAGTATTGAGGGACTGCAGGAGTCAAATGACAAAATAAGAGGAATTCCTGATGGTTTCAATAGAGGTTATGCTACTTTGAGAAAACTGGTGGCAGCAGGTCATAAGGATGTGGGCTTTGGCTGTACTGTTCAAGAAATGAATTCTGGTGATTTAATTCCTCTTTATAAGCTTTCTGATGAGTTGAATATGGAATTTGCCACTGCGACATTGCATAATTCCTTCTACTTTAGAAAAACAAACAATAAAATCAACCAAAAGCTTAAGGTATCAAAAGCCTTCGAGGAGCTAATAAATCAGCTGCTTAAGTCTAAGTCTCCAAAAAAATGGTTTAGAGCGTATTTTAATCATGGATTAATTAACTATATATATGGTAATAAACGATATTTGCCATGTGAAATGGGAAGCAATGGTTTTTTTGTTGACCCCTTCGGACATGTTTTGCCTTGCAATGGTAGTACTACTAAAATGTCTATGGGCAATCTTAATGAAAAAGCTTGGGAAGAAATATGGAATTCCCAAAAGGCTGAAGAGGTTAGAAAAAAGGTAAAGACATGTACAAAAAATTGCTGGATGATAGGCAGTGCGGCACCTGCAATGAAGCAAAGAATATGGGTTCCGCTATTTTGGGTTGTTAAGCATAAACTAAAGGGAGGCTATAGCCTATGTGAAAATAAATTCATAGATATGAAGGAGTATGCAAATTATGAAAATCGCAATGATAGGGCAGAAAGGTATTCCGTCTAGAGCTGGAGGAATAGAAATCCATGTTGAGGAAATCTCAAAAAGGCTTGTTTATCTAGGCTATGAAATGGAGGTTTATTGTAGAAGGGATTACTGTGATAAAGAGTTTTCCGATAGAAAGTATCAAGGAATTACTGTTAAATACACACCCTATATTAAGTCAAAACATTTGGATTCTATAACGCATACTTTTACTTCAACAATAAGTGCACTCCTTTCTCACTGCGATATATTTCATTATCATGCATTAGGCCCATCTACAATGGCTTTTATACCAAGGATATTTGGGAAAAAGGTTGTTTGTACTGTGCATGGACTTGATTGGCAGCGTGGTAAATGGGGTAAATTTGCATCGAAATATTTGAAGTTTGGCGAGTATGCTTCAGCAAAATTTTCTCACATGACAATTAATGTTTCAAAGAACTTGGTTAAGTACTATAGGGATAAGTACAAGCTAGAAACCCGATATATTCCCAATGGGGTTGAAAGACCTGACTTAGTGAAACCCTTAATAATAAGGGAGAAATACAATTTAGGTAAAGACGACTACATATTATTTTTGGCAAGGCTTGTACCTGAGAAGGGAATACATTACCTGATTGATGCATTTAATAGAGTTAAAACAGAAAAGAAGCTGGTAATAGCAGGCGGGTCAAGCCATAGCGAGGAATATGAAATTGAATTGAAACAAATGGCACAAAAAAATAAGAATATAATTTTTACTGGATTTGTAAAGGAACTTGAACTGGCGGAGTTATACAGCAACGCTTATTTTTATGTTCTTCCTTCTGATATAGAAGGCCTACCTATAAGCCTGCTAGAAGCTATGAGTTACGGGAACTGCTGCTTAGTCAGTGATATAGCAGAAAACACAGACGTTATTGGAAGCATCGGATACTGCTTTAAAAAATCAGATGTTGATGATTTGGAGCAAAAGCTCAATATGTTATTTGAAAATAAAGGCAAGGTTACTAAAGTAAGAGAGCTTGCAGCTCAATACATTATAAATAAATATAATTGGGATCAGATATCCATTAATACAAAACACGTATACATGGAACTTACGGGCACAAATAAAAAAATAACAGATAAGTGGAGGTTGGGAAATGACAGCAAAAGACATACTCTTAGTTGAAATACTGTGTGCTGCAATTTACAATAGGGAATTTCAAATAGATAAATGTAAAGCAGCAGATGTTGATTGGGACGAAATCTATAAGGAAGCCCGTGCCCATCAAGTACATACCTTGATATATCCAATTATAAAAGATATAGATTCAAAAATAGGGCTTGATGATAAGTTGATGGCTGTATGGAATATATCAGTAATGTCCTGTGGGATTCAGATGATTTGTGGAGAAGTATGGCTTGGGGAGGTTATTGAAACTTTAGCTGCTCTTGGAATTGAAACAATTGTACTTAAAGGAATGGCAATTAACAAGTGCTATCCACAGCCTGAGCTGAGAACTATGGGAGATGCAGACCTTCTAGTACATGAAGAGGATATAAAAAAAGCTACTGAAGTATTGGAAGAACTAGGCTATATCTCAGCAAAGGACAAAAAAACTAAACATATTGAGTTTTTTAAGAAAAACGCCATATCAATTGAATTGCACAGGCTATTAATAGATTATGACTTTATGCAGAATAAAGAAAGCTTTCATGATGAAGTATGGAAGGATACTACATTTGTGAACCTAGGTTCTATAAAAGCAAATATTTTATCATGGGAAATGCAGATTTTACATATATGTAGTCATATGGCTTCACATATATCTTATGGGGGTATAGGGCTTAGACAATTATGTGATCTGGTTATGGTGGTTGAAACAAAAAGAAACAAAATAAATTGGAATATTGTACAAGCTAGGTCAATAAAATATGGCATTGACAATTTTATAAGCGCAATATTTTTGGTTTGTAATCGGTTATTTAATATGGAAGTTCCTGCAGAGCTGGCACTTAGAAGCGCAGATGATGAAAAATTAGATAGGCTGATTAATGATATTCTTGCTGGAGGGAATTTAGGCAATACTGATATTCATAGAACTTCTGCAAATATACTTATTACTAATTCGAATAATGCAGAGGAGCTGAATTACAAAAATAAACTTTCTAGAGCTAGACGAATTCTCTTTCCTAATCGAACTATTTTGGCAAAGAGAAAAAAATATCTATATGTTCGGAAGAGTCCAATATTTTTGCCTTTTGCATGGATTCATAGAATAGCGTTTGGAATAAAAAGAAAAGATTTTAACTTTGAGGATAAGAAAGCCATTTTTAAGGATGATGAACTAAATATAATGGCTAGGGAGCGAAATAATATTTTAGAGTGGTTGGGGTTGAGATAAACAGTTATTAGGGTTTTCACTAATAAAATGTAGATGACAGGAAGAAACAGTCATTAATACATTAAAAAATTATATATTTTGTGGAGGATGATTATTATGCATATTAAAAGTGGATTTATGCTGCGAGAAATAGCAGGGCAGTCAGTAGTAGTTCCGTTAGGAGCAAGAGTTGTTGAATTTAATGGGATTATGACTCTAAGCGAGAGCGGAGCACTGTTGTGGAGAGAACTTGAAAAGAATTCATCGGTGGATGAAATGGTGGAGTTGCTGACCTCTGAGTATGACATAGACAGAGAAACTGCCCGAAATGATGTTGAAGAGTTTATAAAGAGCATGATGGATACAAGTATTATTGAGCAATGATATCAGCTCGAAAAAAAGCTTATTTATATTCCTTAGTAGGTTGTGGAGGTTAGCTTAAAAAATTTAGCTAAAGCAGTAAAAAGATAGCGTACCTCCACAAAAAATTTTACCAAATTTTTATGCCTTAGTAGGTTGTGGAGGTTATTATGAGTCTCAATTGGAAAGAATTTAATAAAAGGTTGGCAGCAAATGCCCTAGAGAACGGAATACCTATATCAGGTGCATTTGAGCTGACCTCACGATGTAATTTTAAATGCAAGATGTGTTACGTGGCATGTCCTGCAAATGATGTAAATGCATTATCAATAGAGCGCTCGGCAGAAGAGTGGATTGATATGGGAAGACAAGCGAGGGATGCTGGACTGCTTTATTTGATTTTAACGGGTGGAGAGGTTTTTATAAGACCAGATTTTCAGAAAATCTATGAGGCATTGTGCAATATGGGGCTTAATTTGACTATTTATACAAATGCAAGCTTAATAACCCCAGAAAAGGCTCGATGGCTTGGTAAAATGCCGCCTTCTAAGTTAAGTGTAACAGTTTATGGTGCATCTCCTGAGACCTATGAAAGAATAACGGGTAGTGCTGATGGCTTTAACAGAACCATACAGGCATTAGATAATCTTAAGGCTGAAAATATAAATCTTGAAATTAAAACAACGGTAGTAGAGGGCAATTATAAAGATTACGAACAGATATATAAAATTGCACATACATATTGTGACAACTTAGGCATTGTTAATTATATTTCTCCGAGAAGAGAAGGTTGTGGCTCTGATCCAATGGGAAATAGGCTTTCACCCGTTGATATAGTTAATTATGAAAGATATATAACTGAATATGGTGAAAAAATGAGGCATAAAGATAAAAGTGTTGAACTAAAAATTGGTCAAGATGAAATGGAGCAAAATAACTTATTCTCTAATAAGGTAAACAAAATGCTGGAGGAGTCAGCGTTCAAATGCCAAGCTGGTAAAACAGGTTTTTGGGTCACATGGGATGGTAGAATGTTACCTTGTGGATTGTTGAATGAACCTGTTGCTAAGATTTTTGAAATAGGGTTTGTAAATGCTTGGCAGCAAATACGAGAAGGCTGTACAAAGGTTCCAAAATGTCAGGATTGCATTGAGTGTGATGTTCAAAGTGAATGTATGGTTTGTCCTGGAAGACTGATGACGGAAACAGGCTGCTTCACAAAACCTGCAAGCTATCTTTGCGAGGCAGCAAAATATAGAGCATCCTTAAAGCAGCAGAGGATTCAAACAGATGCTGTAAAAATAGCTACATGAGGATAATGTGTGTATTACTAAATTAATGAGTTGCGATAATAATTTTATAAATCTTGCAGGATAAAATTATAGTAGTGGCTTACTGGTACTTCCGTACTAACTTACCTAAATGGGCTACTCCCAAGATATTTGTTGAATTAGTATTGGTTCATCATAGATAATTATACCGCCGCCTACATTCAGCATCCATGCTTCAATATTAGGCTGGTAAACATTAACTATTCTTTACCAACAAATTCAAACAAATATCTTTAACCAAGTATCCCAGTTATCTAAGTTGTACCCGCGTACCAGTAAAAGCAATAAGCATTTTACCTGCAAACTTAATTAAAATAAACTAGCACAACGAGTAAGCAAACTGGTATAAGGGTCGAACAGTGGCATAGCTGCTGATAAATATATAAATTTATTAAATAAAAATTTTACTGGAGGTGAAGAGAATGAAAAAATACGTTGTTCCAAAGATGGAAATGGTGAATTTAAGAGTTGAGGAAAGAATGGCAGGAAGCATATGTACAGGTGCTTGCGTCGAGGACGTTGTATACGGTGGCGTAACTTACTATGCTTTTGCAGGTCAGTTAAAGTAATTTGAGCAAATGACTTAATAATTAGTGAGAGAGGTGAAGAAATGAGAACATATGTAAAACCAGATATGAAAATTATTAATTTAAGAGTTGAAGAAAGAATTTCAGGCAGTTGTATAGTAGTTGGCTCCTGTCCTGGAGAAAATGGGGAATTGTTGGTTACAAACAATGTTTAAACCAGCTGATAGTAATTGATTTTAGTATTGATAATGGAGCTGCTGTATAGTTATATTACTCACACTCAAGCAGGGTAGTAATAACATGTTCGTGGTATTGTGGGTAATAGTACTATACAGCTGCTCCATATAATACTATTTATGCTTGTAAAATATCATATCATCAATTCAATAAATGTGTATCAAGTTTAACTTAGTCTAATAATTCATGCAATTATTTCTTACCCAACTGGTCCATTGATTTAGTACACAACTATAAATATTAATTATAAAAAATATAATTATTGGATTTGCTTAAAAGTTTGTTTAAAAAACGTAGTGTAGATAAACTCCTGCTAGGCTTATAGGCTTTAGCATACAAAGTTTTATCACATTAATATGAGGAGTGATGGAATGTTTGCTTATAATGTAGCAGGCACAAATATACATGTTGAAACGTGTAACAATTATTTAACTAATAGAATGAAGGCTTTTGAATGTAATGAGAGTAGTAAGCCTGATATCTTAGTAGAAATTGCTCAGTGTTCGCATATTGAGAAACCTAAAGGACGCTTATTGATTTCAGAAAGTATAAAGTGGCTTAGAAAAGAAGATAAAAATGGTGGATTTCATATATATAGTACTGATAGAGAAGAAAACCAAGTTTTATCCCATATAGAATCAAATAATGAGTGGAGCAACGCAAATATTAGATTTTTAAGGCACGAAATTGATGACGATAAATCTGAGTTAATAAAAATATGGCCGGACATACATACATTTATGCTTATGGGAATAATATTCAGAAATAACCTTCTAAATAAAGGCGGGATAGTTATGCACGCATCATCCATCGCTTGGAAGGATAGAGGCATACTGTTTACTGCACCTTCAGGAACTGGCAAGTCGACTCATGTAAGGTTGTGGGAGAAATATCTAGGGGATGCAGTAAAGGTTGTTAATGATGATACACCAGCAATTAGATTTGTAAATGATGAGTTGATGTTGTGCGGTACACCTTGGAGCGGCTCTTCAGATAAATTCGAAAACATAGAAGTTCCTATAAGGGCAATAGTGGTATTAGAGCAAGCTCCACAAAATAGCATCAGGAAGCTTGAAATTTTTGAGGTGCTTCCGAGAGTAATGCCAAGGTGCTTTTTACCTTATTTTGATGAAGAGTTGATGAAGAAGGCATATGATGTGCTAGAAAATATAGTAAACAGGATACCTGTTTATCTTTTGAGTTGCAGACCCGACAAAGAGGCGATGGAGTTGGTATATGAATGTGTGAAGTAAAGAAGATAAAGTCTGCGGAAATGTTTCCTGTAATTATGGAAATATTAGAAGGTGGAGGCAGAGCATGGATAACTGTGACAGGTATGAGCATGTATCCCTTTCTACGTGAGGATGAGGATTGCGTTGAACTCTCACCCACAAGCATTGATTCAATCAAAAGGGGAGATATTGTTTTAATCAAAAGGGTTACGGGTGAATACATATTGCACAGAGTTCTTAAAGGAGAAAAAGAAAGCTTTTATATTATTGGTGATGCACAACAATGGATTGAAGGACCGCTAATGCCAGAGCAGCTTATTGCTGTAGTCACTGCAGTAAAGAGAAATAATCGGCAATTTACCTGTCAGAATAAAATTTGGAAATTGTTGGTTGGGATATGGATTAATGTAATTCCGTCAAGGCATTTGTTTCTTAAAGGAATTAGATTTTTTGCAAAAGCAAAAAAAGTAATTATACATGCTCAGGCATAATAATTTTCTAAAGTAAGTACCAATGCAGCAAGCAGAGCAGGAGGAAATATGAAAATCGCAATGGAGTTTAAAAGGGCATATGAATATATCAAGTGGATTTTAAGCAATGCCAAAGGTTTTAGGAAAAATATAGCCGCTATTATTAGTCTCGATGCAGTTACTGCATTAGTGGGTGTAGCAGTGGCAATTCTTTCAAAAAATCTTATTGATTGTGCTGTAGATAGAACAATAGGTAAAGCTGTAATTTTCGCGGGTATGTTTGGAGCCCTTGTGCTTGCAAATTTAGGAATAAAAGCCTTTTCATCAGTGTTGTCAGTAAGGACACATGAATTGATGGCAAATAGCATTAGAAAAAGAATTTTTTCCCGTATCAGCATGTCAGAGTGGCTTTATGTAACTAAATATCACAGTGGGGATGTTCTAACAAGGCTCACTAGTGATGTGGGCAATGTGACAACAGGCGTTGTTAATACATTATCTAGTATTATCCATCTGTGTGTTCAGCTAACTGCAGCATTTGGAACACTTTTGTACTATGAACCTATGTTGGCAGTTTTAGCCTTCATTTTAGGACCGTTCACTGTTTTATTGAGCAGAATATGGGGAAGAAAGCTAAAGCAATTGAATGTTAAAGTTCAGGAATCTGAAAGTGCTTACAGATCTTTTATTCAGGAAGCCATAGAGAATATGCTTATTATTAAGACCTTTCAAATGGAGAAGAGAAATATTGATACAATATCAGAACTTCATGGAACTAGACTAAAATGGGTTATGAAGAAAAATGTTACCAGTGTAGTGGCTAGTACTACTTTAGGGTTAGGCTATTGGATAGGATACTTACTAGCGTTTTGCTGGGGAACCTTAAAGTTGAGCAGAGGAACTACATCTTTTGGTACCCTTACTGCGTTTCTACAGCTTGTTTCTCAGGTGCAGGGACCTTTTATTGGGCTAGCAAGTACTATACCTCAATTAATTTCTGCCATTGCTTCATCAGAAAGACTGATGGAATTGGAAGCTTTACCAGTAGAACAAAGATCAAAAGAGCTGTCTGCAGAATCAGTGACTGGAATAAGATTTAAGGATATAAACTTCTCTTACGAGGATAAAAGGCCAATCTTAGAAAAGTTAACATTAAATATCAGACCAGGCGAGATTGTAGGTCTCATCGGTTCCTCAGGTGAAGGTAAAACAACTTTAATAAGACTTTTATTAGCATTGGTAAAACCTGATGGAGGGAAAGTGTCATTTGTTTCTAAGGAGGGTAAAGAATTTTCAGCTTCTGCAGAAACTAGAGACTGGATATCATATGTTCCTCAAGGGAATACTCTTTTTAGCGGGACAATAGAAGAAAATATTAGAGCAGGATATCCGGAGGCATCAGTGGAAGAAATCCAAGCAGCTACAAGGGCAGCCTGCGCCATGGACTTCATAGAAGAATTAGTTGACGGAATGAATTCTAAAATCGGTGAGCGAGGAATTGGACTTTCAGAGGGGCAAGCGCAAAGAATATCAATTGCAAGAGCCCTGCTAAGAAAAGCACCCATACTTATATTGGATGAAGCAACCTCATCTCTGGATATAGCTTCAGAAATGCATGTTTTAAAAAGCATACATGAGCTTAAGCCAGCAAGAACATGTATCGTAATTACACATAGACCGACAGCTCTAAGGATATGCTCACGCATTTTGAAATTAGAGAATGGAAGCCTTATTGAAAAAATTCTTGATGATGCTGAGGCTGATGAAATATATGGTGGAAGCAGTGAGAGTGCATAATTATGCAGTGGAGATTATTCTAAAGTTATAAACTAAAATAAGACTATTTCGCTTTTAAATATAAAAGAAATACTATGTGGAAGGATATGATAGTTATGATAGATATACATAGTCATATTATATATGGGGTAGATGATGGCCCTTCCAATATAACACAATCCCTTAATATGGTTAAGGAGGCTGAGCGGCTTGGAATAGGCGCCATTGTGGCATCTCCTCATTATCAGGAGTCAGTTTATGATACAGAGCGTGTTGAGGAAAACTATCAGGAATTACTATATCGGGCAAGTGATTATAATGTCAAAATAAATATGGGGTACGAGGTTTTTGCAAATCCTGTTAATCAAGCTTTGATTAAAAATCGCAAAAAACTTAGTATGAGCAAATCAGGAATTATTTTGTTTGAGTTTCCATATAATGCTACCCCACAAAATTGTATTGAGATGGTTTGCAAATTCAGATTACAGAAAATCATACCTGTTATAGCTCATATAGAAAGAAATAGAGTATTTATGAACAAATTTGAGTACTTTGTGGCCTTTATAAAGGCTGGATGCTATATACAACTAGACTGCGCAAGCATAGTAGGAATATATGGTTCTAAAATAAAAGAATTTTCAAAAAAACTGTTACAGATGAAGGTTATTGATATGGTTGCATCAAACGCACATTGTGCAGAGGATTATGCCAATTGGTATGCACAAGCTTTTAAAAATGTTTCTAGTTGGATAGGGAAGGAAGAAGCTAGTGTACTTTTCCATGACAATGCTAAAAATATTATTGAAAGTGGTAATAGTGATGATTTGGCTTATAGGAATATTTTGAGATGGGAGAGGCTGGTATGAAAGACATAGAATATACTGCTGATTTTGTAGTTGGGCAGAGAGCAATGTTTAACAATGTATCATTATTATATTTATTTGGCAAAAGAGTTTTTGATATAACAGCTTCTCTAACAGCAATTATAATTTTGCTGCCATTATTTCTGGTGGTAGTTATTCTTATAAAAATAGACTCACCTGGAGGGGTATTCTTTAGTCAGAAAAGAAATGGCTTTAGAGGCAAGTATTTTAATATGTATAAGTTTAGATCGATGGTTAATGACGCAGAGGATAAGTTTAAGGAGCTTGAAGATAAAAATGAAGTAAGCGGAAACATGTTTAAAATAAAAAATGACCCCAGAGTTACAAGAGTTGGCAAAATCTTAAGAAAGACCAGTATTGACGAATTACCTCAACTATTCAATGTTATCAAAGGGGACATGAGTATTGTCGGGCCAAGACCTCCTATAGATAGAGAGGTACAGAAATATGATCGCTGGCATAATTTGAGGTTGTCTGTGAAGCCTGGTATTACTGGATTGTGGCAAGTTAGCGGTAGAAATGACATAGGATTTGAAGACATGTGCAGACTTGACCTTAAATACATACGTGAAAGAGGCTTTTGGTATGATTTAAAAATAATATTAAAAACAATTCCAGTTATTTTTGGAGATAGCAGGGCGTTCTGAAGGTAGATATTTAATATTTAAAATTATTAAATTTTAAATATTGGATAATGGGGTTATGTTAACGATTTCGTTTGCAGTTTGTAAGTTTTAAGCATTAACATAAGTATAAATTATTAATTTAAAAGAAGGGTACAAATATAGTGAAAGAGCTGTAAATAGCTCTGTTGCTATGTATGTACCCTTTTTATTTTTTTGTACATTGTAAAATCCAAAAATACAAAAAAACATCAAATATACCATATTATAATTGAAGTTTACATTATTTTATGTTAAAGTTTACTAGTGCTTAATATATAGGTTGCTAGCATGTTAGTCCACCGCCGTTTCCCTATTACTTTTATTAAGTATGAGATAAGCGGAACTACGGCCATGGATAACAATTTTATGCTCCAATATTTAGTTGGAACTATTCATATTGAGAAAGAAACTCTATAATCCATGCCCTGTAAATTATATTATGAAGAAATATTAGTGTCACTATTTGTAATAGGTATATGAGGTGAATTTGATGGAAGTTTTAAAGAAGGAAAAGGTTGAGGTAATTCTCAGTCAGGATAGAATTGGTAATAGAGGTATAGATATAAGTCTGAGAGAGATTATTGAAATTCTTATAAAAGCTAAATGGATTATAGTTGTATCTGCTATTGTTGGAATATTAATAGCCTTTGTAGTTGGTATGTACATGCAATATCTACAACCATATAAAGGCTCTGTTAATATGATTGTGACGTTTAATTTTAATGGTATTGAAAAGGGTCTTGATCCATATGGAAATGACTTTGATATCAGCAAGGCAAAATCCCCTGCTGTTTTAAGCAAGGTAGTAGCAAATCTTAACCTATCCAACTATGGTATTTCTGAGGATAACATTAGAACAAATCTAAAAATTATACCCATTATTCCAGGAAACATAACCGAGAAAATAAAGTCTCTGCAAGAATCGAAGGCTCAGAACGTAGGAGATGGACAAGACTATACATATTATCCTAATACATATTTAGTGACTTTAAATCTTCCTAGATCATTTTCTATCAGCTCTTTTGAAGCAAGAGAAATACTTGATGAGCTTTTTAAGCAATACAAGAAATATTTTTATAGTAGTTATTTTAGTGGTGCATTTTTGACAGATGAAATCGGACCTATTGATTACAGTATATATGATTATCCGCAACAGATAGAAATTCTTCAAAATCAAATAATGACATTAAAGAATTATCTAAAAATAAAAAATAATGAGGTAGGAGCTAGTGGCTTCAGATCAAAAAAATATGGATTTACATTCAGCGACCTTATAGAATCCATTACAGTGCTGGAAAAGGTTGACTTACAAAACATAGGTGCTTCTATTGATTCATTTAATCTTACAAAAGATAAGGAAGCCCTTATAAAGCTTTATGAATATAGGATACAGGAAAGTGAGATGATTTCAAAGAAAAAAAATGATGAAGCAAACATATACGCAAACTCTATTAACAAATACCAAAAGGATAAAAATATCCTTGTGATTCCTGGTAATGGGGTTACGTCAGACCTTAGTTCAGTAGAAAAAAATCAGACAAGTAAATATTATGATGATTTAATAGAAAAATCTATTTTGGCTGAAACACAAGCAAAGGAATCGGTTAACAATGCCAACTATTACAGAAAGCAGATAGATAAGTTAAAAAATGATACTGTGGAAATGTCTCAAAAGAAAGAGGCTGAAAAGAGAGTAAATGCAATGCTTGACGATGTCAGAACAAAGTTTAGAGAGTATATAGATGTTTCTAATGAAACAGTTCAAGAGTTTTATAATTCTGAATTGTTTAAAAGAGCCATGACAATAATCTCGCCTGCAGAGTATTCAAGTTCAAAATCAAATTTGAAATTATATTTGGCAATAGGAGCACTGGCAGGTTTGATATTTGGATTGTTTGCCGCATTCTTAAAGGAATATATGAAAAGGTCAGAAAAAAAGAACACTGATTTAGTACCAGAATAACGGGATTTTTGCTAAAACATACTTAAGACCTTAATTGGTACTTTCAAGCTGATAGAAATAAATAAAAAGACAACCAAGTCCATGACAGCATTTTAATTTGGGTTAAATATACTGGCATGGACATATTTATACTAATTTGTATTCAAAAATGTGGTATCACATTTTTAAATTGCCGCACCTGCGGCGACGGGATGTAGTCCGTAAATGCTGTTCAAAAATGCAGATTGTTTTTTAGACGTTTGCAAAATGGAAATTGCTGAAAATGTGGATAACTTTTTTATATGTAGCTTGAAAAGTGAATAAAAATGTAAGACAAAAAACCTTTTACCCAAAAAGTTAAAAATTAAGAAGCAAAAA
>JAEWZA010000010.1 GCA_023395575.1 Bacillota bacterium | reverse complement strand
TTAGACGTTTGCAAAATGGAAATTGCTGAAAATGTGGATAACTTTTTTATATGTAGCTTGAAAAGTGAATAAAAATGTAAGACAAAAAACCTTTTACCCAAAAAGTTAAAAATTAAGAAGCAAAAATATTTGGTTGTGGATAATGTAATTAAGCGGTTTTGATAAGCTTGCTAATATTTCTAAGATACTGAGGCTGGTTCATTGCATGAGCAAGAATAACAGTAATAAGCTTTGATATTGCAGCCAGATATAGATCTGAGCGCATGGTTGTAGTGTTGGTGGTTCTTGGAGATTCAATACATGGATCCTTTTTAAGAGAAGAGATTTCTCTTTCTATAACCGCCCGAATTTTGTAGGTTTGAAGCCACTCTTGAGAGCACCTTTGAATACCAGGGTATAGTCTGAAATCCTTATCCGGATATTTATAGGCTGTTACAGTACTTTTGGTAGGCCTACATGGAGTATCACAAAGACATACAAAATTGCGTTTAACTTTTTTGGATTTAGGGCATATATATTTAAGCCTGAAGCTCCTTCCTTTTCCCTTACAAGAGCCGTCTGGAAGAAATTCAGTCTTATCTATCGGACACAACGGAGTACCTTCTTCATTTACATCTAAAGCTGGATTTTTAGTGTTTCTGAGGTTAAGGGGTATGAACACTTTTTCAAAGCCACAGTGCTTCAAAAAACCAAAGTTGTCATAACTGTCAAATTCAGAATCACCAAGGAATTGGTTGAATTTATGTTTTGGCAGTGAAGTAAGGAATGGAGCTAAAACAGGCTTTAAAGAAGCGTTATCAAAAGTATATTTCTGATCTTCTGGAGAATCGAACTCGTTTTTTAAGGATGAGTAAAAATCCTCATTGAAGAAGTGTATATGTAGAGGAATACCATAACCATTGGTGAGAATACCAAATTTATAGAAATAGCCAAAATGACCATTTACGAAATCAAGTTTGATGGAAGAATTGGCTTTAGAGTGCTTGGGCATGTTCTTGTAGGCAGCGGCATAGGGGTTAAAATCCTTGTTATTAATAATTTTAGCAAACCCCTTTTGCTTATTAATTTCAGAGACTAAGGTTTTAGGATTATTTTCTTTAACTTTAGGCTTTAAACCAGAAGTATCATAAATTAACATAGAACTTTTACCATTATCGGGAGAATTCGTGGGCAATGCCTCATCCATTTTAGAACAAATATCAATGATATAGGGTACCATGGACTCAAAGAGGCAAGCAATTTCCTTCTCATAACTGGTTTTAAACCGACTGAAGAATGAGTCATCGGGTAATTTACCCTCCCATTGGCAGAAATTACGGATGTCAGGAGAGAAGGCAATAAAAATACAGAGTAAGCTAGACGTAGGAATATGGAATAAGTGCATAAGAATCAGAGAAGCAAGAACCGAGTGAAGCTGATACTGCCTGTCCTTTCCTAAATGACTGTAGTAGCTGCAATAAAAGGATTCGGGAATGAATGTTATAAGATCAAAATGCTCTTTAAGGAGCTGCAAAAACTTAACAGGTTTTTCAAAAGATAATTGGTTGAGCTCAGAAACTTGATCAAAAAAAGTTAATTGTTTGAAAGTATTTAAACAAAACAAAGTAATTTCCTCCTCTGTGGTTTTATGTAAAAGTTGTGGAAAACTTATACTTATATACTACCACACTGGAGTGAAATATATATGTTGAAACGGTTAAATATGTAGTAAAATCAATGGTTGCAGCATTCTGCAATCGACTAATAAATTTATTATAAAGGAGTGACATATATGAAGCTTGGTAAATACTTCTTGCCGATAGTTAGTGCTGTAATTTTAATTTCATTAATTTTTGTATTAAGAGGAAGCTTGAAAACAGGACAGAAGGATGCAATCATTATAGAAACAATAGGTATTATTGCAGCTGCTTTTCTAATGATAGCTTACACAATAAAAGCAATAAAGAAGTAATTGCAAAACATACCTAAAACTATTGATTATGAACTGTTTTTTTTATTATTAAGCCATCGATGAGTTTGAGTAGTTGATGACCTTTTGTGGCATTTCTAATCATACTTTTAATTACAGGTTGTAAACTAATCATAAACAAAAAATAAAGGAAGGGGAAAGATATGGAGAAATTTGAATTGAAATTTGAAGAACTCGAAGCAATTGAAGAAATGATTACTGATGAACAGCTTGGAGATGTATTTCGTGTTATAGGAGTAGTTGGTACTATAGCTGGATTTATTGGTGCTTTTACTTGATTATATTAATTTCACTTAATTACTAATTTAGGTGACTGAGTTAGTAAAAACCTTTATTGAGAAGGAGGTATGTGTAATGGACAATAAGCTAGAACTCAGATTTGAAGAATTGGAAGTTCAAGAAGAAATGTTCAGTGATTTTGTTAATGGAGTTTGTGATGGCTTCATTGCAGTAGGCACAGTAATTTGTGTTGGTGCTTTAATCTTTACATAATATTATTTAATTTGTAGATGATTATTTGCAACCTGTAATTAAAGGCATGAATAATTTAGGAGAAATATTAAAAAAAATATATGATTAGGAAAATAGTTGACCATTTAGAGATAGTAAAAAATAGTGAAGATACATATATTGTAAATAATACTATTACTAACAGGTATGTTAAATTAGGAAAACGGGAGATAAACTACTTATTACAGTTAAAGGGTCTGGAAAAGTGGGATGACATTAAGTCTACCGAACAATTAAGTACTGAACAACAGGAATTATTGTACAGTAAGTTTGAAGAATGGGGTTATTTTAATTTACAAAATGTAAACAAGAAGAAAAAAATAGATGCATCTAATATTATATTAGTTACTCTCGATACTAATAAAAGATTCAGTGGTATCATGGAAAGATTTAAAGTGTTAATATCGCCAATAGGTTTTGCTTTGTTAATTCTTTCTATAGCAATCACAATATATGCCGTTATATTTGAGTCAAGTGCCTTTTTATTAATTGCTAATAATGCTCAAATAGGTGTAAAAGAATTAATCGGTATTTATATACTTATGTTTTTTACTGTAATGATACATGAATTGAGCCATGCAACTGCTTGCTATAAGTATAGCGGTAAGACAGGTGGAATTGGGATAAAGCTTTTCTACCTATTACCAGCCTTTTACTGTGATGTAAGTAATATTTATATGACTGGAAGCAGAAAAAAATCATTTATTGTATCTATAGTTGGTTTGGCTTCTAATGTAATTATATCATCTATAGCAATATTAATTTACATAGTATTATACCATTATCAAATATATTGTAGGACATTATTATATTTTTTCGTTTTAAATACTGGATTAATAATTTATAACTTATTTCCATTTGCTAAATTTGATGGCTATTGGATTTTAAAATCAATCTTGGGAATTGATAATCTATATGATAAAGGAATAGTGTTATTTTATAAGTGTATATTTAGCTTTAGAAAGTTTTCTAAGGATAATATGTCGCTGAAAAGAAAATTATTTCTTACGGCTTACGGTGCGAGTTCTTTTATATTTCATTGGTTGATTTGGGTTTATAGTATTGTTGGATTAAATCTAACATTCGAAAGATATATTGATGCACCTGAATATATAAGTATAACTTTGTTATCAATTCTTGCTATTGTTGGTAGTATAAATTGTGTTATTTTTTCAAAGAAATATTACGTTTTATACAAGAGTAAAATGAATTTGTTATATTAAACTGAATTTCAAAATTTAGAGGATAAATGAACGAAATATTTATGATTAATATGGTGACAAGACAAGATTTTTCACTAGGACAAGAATATATTAGACAATCATAATTTTAAGTTGATATAAAAGCAAATTATAATGGATTTAGGATTTGATATTGCCACTTTTAGTGTTTTAATAAATACAAATGAAATGATTAATTAATTAGAAAAGGTTGTGAGAGGCAGTGAAAAATTCAGTTGGATTTGTATATTTCAAGAGAAATAAGTATAATTTATTTTCTGCAGAATCTGAAATGAACTGCGTTATTTTAAGAAGCTATTTTGAAAAGATAGGAATAGAAACAAGTCAATACTGTAATGAAACTCTTCCCAATATACTAGATATTGTTGATGATATAATATCAGAGTACAATGAAGTGGTTTGCCTATATGTTGATGATATTAATGAAGATTTTACATTGGCTATAGCAAAAGCTTTATGGGAAAATGATGAAGAAACCGATTTAATTTTGTTATATGGTAAAGAAAGTAGCAGGGAAGAGGCCGATTTTGGAGAGATAATTCAGATTAATATAGCGAAGGAAAAACTGGAAGAGATTCTTGAGATTCCTGCATATAAGAAATTTGAATTAGAAGAACTCGAACTAATTGCCTATAAAAATAATTACCTTTATCCTAGGGCATGCGGTGATTTTGGTTTAGTACTTAACAAGAAATTTCCAGTTTGCAAAAATACCTTAATAGTCAAGCCTGAAATTCTGATGGGTGAGATAACTTACATAGCGAGAATTATAAATGATAATGAAAATATTAAATTATTATCTGATGATATACATGCATATCCGGAACTACAGGTGTTTTTAGAGTTGCTGAGTGAAGCTTCAATAAAGCAAAAGATTACAATTACAATACCTGATTTTCAGGTGACTGAAGAACTTACAAATCAACTTGCCAGCTACAATATAGCTGTTTTATCCAATAAAACAGATGAAAAACACTTCAATAAATTAGGTGTAGACGAAGGAGATGTTGCACTAATAAATGGAATGCAAACATATTTTACAGGATATTATCATGAAAATAATTTAGATGGATATACAAAGCACATACAACTAGATAAAAGTGACATTAATCCAGAAAAATTAAGAAAGCTGTCTGCTTATAATTCTGCAAATAGTGCAATTTATTGTAATTTAACAAATACAGATAGCTGTTATAACCAAACAAAGCAAATAGCAGAAGAAGCTGGGTATTTGTTTACAAATTTGCTTGAATTTAAAGAGTTAGACGATAAGATGAACTTAGATTTATGTATTAATGGTAGGGAGAGAGGGTATAGGATAAATATCAGTCCTTATTCTGAAAATGAAATATCCCAGTCCGATTTTAATTATTTAAATGTTAATACTAAAAAGGATTTAGAAAGTTTTCTTGAGGATATCAAGAATTTCAATCTAACTGGAGTAGTAAAGAGTGATAAAATGTGGCGATTCAATCTGATTGACCAGTGCAGATGGAGTACTAATGCTACATGTAAACTAAATAAGCTGCCTAGATTTAAAGTTAGCAATGAAGAAATTCATCCTTGTATAAACTGCAATAAATCAGTAGGCAATATTTCTAATATACAGTTTGAAATTATGAGGAACTTAAGTGTTGAAATAGATCGTGAGCATATAGAGCGTAAATGTGATGAATGCTCTGTTAATACATATTGTTCAAAGTGTGTATGTTTACCTGACTTCTTATCGAGTGAAGAATATTGTGAATTAATGAAATCTGATTTAGAGATTTCTAAATTTATATTAAAAATGAACCAGATAAAATATCTTTTAACGTTAACAAACCTTAGTGCATTGCAAGGCATATGTATTGATGATGTGGTAATTATGACAAAAGACAATTGCTTAGAAATTGAGATAACAAAGCATGGAACACATAAGTATATTAACGAAGATGTTTTATTTATTAAAATTCCAAAGAAATCTGCTTATATGGCATTTAATCCTTTAACTAAAAAGACATTTTCACTCAACAGAAATATGTATGCTATATGTGAATTGCTAAATAAAGGTCTTGGAAAAGATGAAATAGTTGAGTTGTTACAGGGACATTATAATTTGACTAAAGAAGCTTCAAATCATGTATTGTATACAGCTTTCAACTTTTTACAGGATAAAGGCTGCTTACAAAGAAAGGCAGAAATAGATGTTTTATAAAGGGATTTTTAAAGAGATTATCGAAGACAAAAATATTAATGTAAATGAAGTGAAATTTTATGAAGGACACTATGCAGATCTATATCAAAATACAGTAAAGACTTCGACTTATGACATTGAAGTTTATCAAAAGCAGGCAGCTTGGGTTGGCAGAAATATTTTGGAGTTGGCGTGCGGGTCAGGCAGGCTAGGAATTTCTCTTGCTAAAGCTGGATATAATGTCACAGGAATAGATATCTCTGAGGATATGCTAAACATATATAAGGAGAGGCTATCTAAGGAAGCAGGGCGTGTTAAGAATAGAGTTCGCATTATGCAGGGAGATATAACGGATTTTTCAGTAGGGGAAAAGTTTGATTTGATTATATTACCAGCTATTACTATATGCTTGTTTAATGATGAGGAGATACAAAAAATATTTAAATGTGTTTCTGAACACTTAACCGAAAACGGAAGATTTGTTTTTGATTGGGTTAAGTATGAAGCAGATAGATTTTTCAAGAATTGTACTTTGCCATTTACAGTAAGATGGTCTACTGATGATACATATAATCTAGTGCTAATACAAGAGTTTCTTATACCTGAATGCCAGGAAATTCTTGTAAACATGTATGGCGAAATTATCAGAGGAAATGAGACTATAAGAAATATTGGTTATACAAAGAAGAGAATAATAACACAGGAAATTCTAAAAAACAATATAGATAACAGTACACTAAAGCTACAGAATACTATTGGAATGCAAAATTCTGATTATGAGCAGGGGTTTATTTTCTATATTCTTGGTAAGTAGATAGGGATTGAGAAACATTAGGGAGGTGCCAAGTCCATGTAGTTTACAGTAATTAGTTTTTTCAGTGTTAAGCATGGACGAAATAATGACAGAAGAGAATAACAATGATGCTATTATATATCCTCTAAGAAATTTTGATTACCATTACAACGGACCAATGTTTATCAGAGGAGAAGGCATTTATCTTTTTGATGATAAGGGTAAAAAGTACATAGATACCATTAGTGGCTTGTGGAATGTACCAATTGGATATTCAAATGATGCTATTAATAAAGCAGTTATAACTCAATTAAGTGATTTACATTTTGTAAATTTATACTCAAACAATTCACCTATAGTAAAGCTATATGCAAATAAGCTAATTGATATACTAAATGGTGATTTTTCTAGATTAATTTATACATGCAGCGGCTCTGAGTCTATTGAATGTGCAATTAAAATAGCAAGAAAATACTTTAAACTCAAAAATAAACCTAATAAAAATAAAATAGCTGTTTTGGATATGTCTTATCATGGGACTACATATGCAGCTATGTCTGCAAGTGGTATGGATACAGAGGAATCACAGAAATATGCTCCAATTGTTGGTGGATTTATAAGGATAAAAACGCCATTTTGTAGCTGCTGTGAATCTGAGACTATGACTGCTTCATGTAAAAGAGAACCTTTAGAAAGTTTACACAATTTATTTGAAGAAAGCAGCGATATTGCGGCAGTTATTATAGAGCCTGTTATTGGGTCAGGAGGTATAATTTCCATTCCAGATTGGTATTTATCAGAACTCAAAAGTCTTACTGATAAGAATGAATGCTTAATTATTTTTGATGAGGTTGCAACAGGATTTGGAAGGACGGGTTCACTGTTTAATTATATGTCATCATCAGTAAAGCCTGATGTGCTATGTCTCGCTAAAGGTATCAATAATGGTGTTATACCGATGGGAGCAACACTTATAAATAAAAAAATAGAAGATTTGTTTATTCATAATGAACAATTTATTGAGCATTTCTCTACTCAGAACGGTAATCCTCTAGCTTGTTCAGCAGCATATGCCACAATTCAATTATGCGATAAAGCTACTATGGAGCATGTATTGTTGGTAGGAGGCTATTTAAGAGAGCAACTAATTAAAAATTTATCTTCTCTTGGTATGGTTCGCTGTGTAAGGGGGAAAGGATTAATGGTTGCAATTGATTTAGTAGATAAAAATAGAGTTCCGATAAGTATGATCCAGCTTGAAGATATACAGGCAAGTTTAAAGAAGAGAGGATTAATAATCTATCCATTTATAATTGAAGAAAAGACAAGTGGAATAAGCTTGTTCCCGAGTTTTGTTATATCAACACAGGAAGTGGACAAGATAGTAAGTATTTTAAGTAAGACATTTGCTAAATATTGTTTCTAGTAAAAATATTATGTGAAATTTGGTGGCAAATATGAAAGAGAAAATATCTTTGAATTTAAATAATAAGAATGCTGTTGTGACAGGAGCGGCAGGTGAGATAGGTAGAACCATTGCAGAGGTAATGGCAATTGCAGGCTGTAATGTTATATTAATAGATCTTGAAATGCAGATGAGTATTTTGCAGGAATTATCAGAAAGGCTGAAGACGAAGTATTCTGTTAATACGTCCTGTAAGGCTACAGACATACGCAATGCCAGTGAAGTTAAAGCCTTAGCAGATGCTCTTGAAAATGAGTTTAGCAATATAGATATCCTTATTAATAATGTAGGGGTTAATCAATTGGTACCAGCATTGCAGGTAAAAGAAGAGGATTGGGACACTATTCTAGATACTAACCTAAAAGGTACATTCCTAATGTGTCAAAGTATTGGAAGATTAATGGTTAAAGCAAGAGAGGGTTCAATTGTAAACATTGCATCACAACACGGAATTGTTGGTAATAATTTGCGTGCACCATATTGTGCTAGCAAGGCTGGGGTTATTAATTTGACAAGAGAACTGGCGCTAGAATGGGCTAAATATAATATTAGAGTTAATTGTGTTTCGCCAACCTATGTTATAAACGAAAAAAATAAAACAATGCTTTCAGATAACATTAATTTCAAAAAAACGCTAACTAGTATTCCAATGGGAAGATACTGTACCCCACTTGATGTTGCACAGTCTGTACTATTTCTATCGGGTCCGCTTGCAAGTTTGGTTACTGGACATAATTTGGTTGTAGATGGTGGGTATACAATAAGATAGCATAAAAACTGCATGAGGAGGGACAATTGTGGCAAATGTATTGTTAATTAATTTGGCGATAATCAAATTTTATGATAAATCAGATGTTATCAAGGAAACATACAATCCTCCTTTAGGATTATTGTATATGGCAAGTACACTTACAAATTGTGGGCACACAGTAAAAATAATAGACTACATAAATGTAAAGTACTCTAAGATGGAAATATTAAAGGAAATTGAAGCCTTTACTCCAATAATATTAGGCATATCAGTGTATACAGAGAACATTGAGGAAGCCTTTAAACTATCCAGTTCTGTAAAGAGAAAGCTTCCCCATATAAAGATTGTTTTAGGAGGACCACAAGCTAGTCTCGAACCACGATATTGTATTAATAACAAAAATATTGATTATGTATTAAAACATGAGGGTGAGTCTTCAATGCTGGAGCTTGTGGAGGCTTTAGAGTCTAAAGAGACAATAATTTCTTTAAAGGACATTACTGGTATAGTATATTATGATGAGAGTGGAACATTAATTGAGAATAAGAAACGTAAGGATATTAATGATCTTGATCTATTACCGTTTCCGCTAAGGAGAAGTGATGAAATACCTCAGTACGGAAATATTATAAATCTTATAACCAGTAGAGGCTGTCCAGGTAAATGTGTGTATTGTGCTGCCACAGCACTGTCAGGTGCCAAGTATAGAGTGCGTTCTGTAGGAAATACCTTGTTGGAGATTATGTATATCAAAGCTATTTTTAAAGAGCATTTAAAGGTAATTTATATACTTGACGATACATTCACGGGAATTCCTGAAAGGGTTTTTGAATTTCTCAAGTTAAAAAAGAAATTAAAGACAGATTTTTTGTGGAGATGTGAGTCAAGGTTTGATGTTGTTACTGAGGAGATGGTAGATAAATTGGCAGAGAGTCAATGTATAGGTATAGCATTTGGCGTGGAAAGTGGCTCTCAAGATGTCCTTAATCAGATTCATAAAAACATTGACCTAAATACTGTGGTAAATGTTGTTGATATTTTACATAAGCACAAAATTTATGTTTCACTGAATTTTATGCTGGGGCATTTTTGCGATACAGTTGAGACCATGAATAGTACCTACGATTTTATAAAGAAAATGTACGATGCTTATAGAGTAGGTATATTTGTTACATATAATACTCCGTTTCCAGGAACATGGCAAGCAACACATATGGAGAAAATAGGGCTTAAGCTGCAACTTGCAAATTATTCAGAATATAGCGCACATAGCCCCAGTGTTTCAGGTAGAAATTTTACAATAAGTGATCAAGTAGAAGTTTATCAAAAAATACTTCCTATTATTATGAATAATGATTTTGGAATAAGATAGTTTTTAATAAAGTAAAATCACATAGACTTTTCATATAAAAATGAAAGGAAAGGCTTCAAAATGAAGAATAAGGCTGTAATTGTAAATGTATTAGAAATAAGCTATGCTGGTCAATTACAATTTGGAGATATTATTGATTCGGGCATTGTACTTAAACCATCTGATAAATCAAATGTAATGATATGGTTTCCAGTAAATGAAATACTAAAGATAGTTTTACCTGATGCAACTGAAGTGGTTGGAGATGATATATATAATATATTTAAAATATTAGACGATTTCAGTACGAGATATGGTTTAGAGGATAAGAAGGATTAAATTTTTAATACTATTGTCAATAAGTAAAGTAAACTATTTTAGTTTTAGTTTATTTTGCTTCGGTTAAAGAAAGGAAAGCAAATAATGATAGGTAAACGTATTATAGTAAGAACAACTGCTAATATAAGTTTTGTAGGTAATATATGTGAGTGTGATGTATTTAATCTAAATGGTATTGTAATAGTACCAAATCCTAAATTAAATACAAAAGTATTTATCCCAGAAGAGGAAATTCAAGATTTAGCTGTTGATGGTAAAATAATAAGCTATAAAGAATATCTTTGTATATAAATTTTTTAGACTCGAAAAAAATTCATATCATTTACAAATGATTATTATCTGGAATATCAATTATATCGTTTTGAATAATTTATCTACCTTCTTATAAATTTTACGCATAAGAGTTAAATACTGTAAATTGCATATTAAAAGATTCAAGCAACTATTTTGGCAACAAACCATAGATAAATTTGAGCACCAAAATACTTTTACCGATATATTTTATATGTGGAAAGTTGAGTTGGTAAATGAATAGATATAGTTATATAGGGCTAAGAA
>JAEWZA010000373.1 GCA_023395575.1 Bacillota bacterium | reverse complement strand
TAAATACAACGTAGACATATATACAGGGTTTGAAGTATTGAGCATAAATCCTGAAACACAGGAGATAGATGTTAAAGATTTGACCAACAATAATGTATTTAAAGATAAATATGACAAACTTGTGATTTCAACAGGAGCTTCACCATTTATACCAAATATAAAGGGCGTCTATAATGACAATGTATTCTTTATTCGAAATATTCAAAGTGCGAGAAACATAAAAAGCTTTATAGACAAAAGGAATCCTCAATGTGCTGTTGTCGTAGGCACTGGTTTTATTGGATTTGAAATGCTTGAAAATCTTATGGCAAATGGAATAAATGTAACTATTGTTGAAAAGCAAAGTAAAATAACACCACACCTTGATGAAGATATGGCTGCCTATTTAGAGAATGAACTAGATAAGAAAAAAATCTTAATTATTAAGAGTACCAGTGTTACTGAAATTTATGATGACAGGGTTATTTTAGAGGATGGAAAAGAAATAGCAAGTGATATGGTTATAATGGCAACAGGCGTGAAGCCCAATACTACACTTGCAAATGAAGCAGGTATAGAACTAGGAGTTACAGGTGCTATAAAAGTCAATAATACAATGCAAACCAATATAAACAATATCTATGCCTGCGGTGATTGTATTGAGACATTTTCAGTTATAACTGGCAAACCAGTATACAGGCCATTAGGGTCAACAGCAAATAAGACTGGAAGAATAGCTGGTGACGTACTTTCAGGTGGAACCTTGGAATATAAGGGTAATTTAAGTACCAGTATTTTTAAATTATTTGATATGACTATAGCAAATACAGGATTATCAGAAAAAGAAGCAATAGCTGAAGGCTATGATGTAGTTGTATGCCATAATATCAAACCTGATAAACCAGGTTATTTTCATGGAAAAGAAATGGTTATTAAGGCTATTGCAGACAAGAAAACTCAGAAGCTATTAGGCGTGCAAATTGTTGGATATGAAGGCGTAGATAAGAGAATAGATATTTTTGTAACATTAATAACCTATGGAGCAAAAGTAGATGACCTATTCCACCTGGATCTTGCATATGCACCTCCATTTTCAACAACAAAAGACCCGGTTCATTATACTGGAATGATTCTTGATAATGTTTTGAATAGAGATAGACCGGTTATTACTGCAAAGGATGTACATGAAATAACAGATAGGAAAGTACAAGTAATTGATGCAAGAGTGAGAAAACAATATAATGAATCACATGTGGATAATGCTTTAAATATGCCACAGAACACAATAAGAAAGGAGCTGCATAACTTAGAGAAAGATACATTAACAATAACCTATTGTAACAAAGGTGTTACAGGAAATGCCGTACAAAATATACTGCTAAATCATGGGTTTAAAAAAGTATATAACCTTTCGGGAGGACACAAATTCTATAAGTCAACAGAAAAAAATGAGTAATTTTTTTAATTTTAAGGGGGAGTTATATTTTGAAACCGTCAAGATTATCATCGTTAGACAGATTTTTAACTCTATGGATCTTCCTTGCGATGGGACTGGGAATACTATTAGGATGGGCTGTGCCGGGTTTTTCAGAGTTATTATCGAAAATGTCAGTTGGAACGACTTCACTACCTTTAGCAATCGGGTTAATAGTTATGATGTACCCACCACTGGCTAAGGTAAATTATAAGGAATTGGGGAAAGTATTCAAAAATCCAAAGGTTTTAATTCTATCATTGGTACAGAACTGGGTAATAGGGCCTGTTTTAATGTTTGTACTTGCTGTATTATTCTTAAAATCTGATTCAGCATTGATGACTGGCTTAATTCTTATTGGTCTTGCAAGATGTATAGCTATGGTTATAGTATGGAATAGCTTGGCTGATGGAGACAGTGAGTACGCAGCGGCATTGGTTGCCTTCAACTCCATATTCCAGGTTGTATTTTATTCAATTTTTGCATATTTGTTTGTAACAGTATTACCGCCTGTGTTTGGGCTTACAGGTTATGAGGTTAATATATCAATGGGAGAAGTGGCATTATCAGTAGCGATATATCTTGGTATTCCATTTATTCTTGGTATGCTTACAAGGTTAGTTCTTGAACCAATTAAGGGAACTGAATGGTATACTAAAAAGTTTGTACCTAAAATCAGTCCGTTAGCTCTTGTGGCCCTGTTATTCACAATTATTGTTATGTTTACTTATAAAGGACAATACATCGTTCAACTTCCGTTTGAGGTCATAAAAGTTGCAATTCCGTTGCTCATTTACTTTATAATCATGTTCTCTGTATCTTTCTTCATAAGCTATAAATCAGGTATTGACTATAGTAAAACAACAACTTTGTCCTTTACTGCTGCAAGTAATAACTTTGAACTTGCCATAGCAGTAGCCGTTGCTGTATTTGGTATAGAATCAAAAGAAGCGTTTACTGCTGTTATCGGTCCATTGGTTGAAGTGCCTGTTATGATTGGGTTGGTAAATGTAGCTTTATTCTGGAGAAAGAAGTATTATTATAAAATAGAGTCTCGAAATCAAAGGATTGAAGGGTAGTTTAATTATGCAGAATAAAATAAAAATAGCCTATAACTGTGTTCATAACTTATGTGAACACAGTTAAATGAAAATAGAGGTTTGAAAAAACTTATAGATAATAGTTGTAAATTCAAACTATTCTGTGTTACAATTATTGCAGGAGGTAATTAGTTATATGAATTTTACTGATGAAACTAAACAATTACGTGAAATGATAAGAATCCTTGAGAGAAGACTTGGCATTTTACAGGAAAGAGAATATTCATGTTGTGATATAACGCTAGGACAATGCCATGCATTAGTTGAAATTGGTCGTGCAAAAAGTATTTCATTAAATGAACTAGCAGAGTTGTTGAATCTAGAAAACAGTACAATGAGTAGAACGGTAAATAACCTGGTTACAGCTGACCTTGCGAGAAGGGATATTGATCCACAAGACAGAAGGTATGTAACAATATCCCTTACCGAAAGTGGTTCTAGACTGTTTGAAAAAATCGAAGACGACATGAATTCTTATTTTAGCAAAGTATATAACTCGATTACAGAAAACAAAAGGCAACAAGTACTTGAAAGTTTGCAAATTCTTATTGATGTGATTGGTGAAAAGAACGTTAAGTAGCATGAATAATTAAGAATAGTGAGGTTGCTTATGAATAAGTCAGAGTGTTCAATGCAATGTTTTTTAAGTGGTTTCAACTGTGCACAAGCAGTATTTTCTACATATTCTAGTGAATTTGGGTTAGAACCAGAATTAGCCTTGAGAATTTCCAGTAGTTTTGGTGGAGGTATGGGATATATTGGTGAGACTTGTGGCGCGGTAACTGGTGCTTTCATGGTAATAGGTTTAAAGTATGGTAAGGATAAAGCTGACGATAATACAGCAAAGGAAAAAAACTATTCACTTGTTCAGGAATTTACACGGAGGTTTATAGCAAAGCATGGTTCAGTTAGATGTAATGAACTATTAGGTGTTGATATCAGTGTTCCCGAAGAAATGAAAAAGGCAAGAGATAATCAGATTTTTACAACAATTTGCCCTATGCTGGTTAAGGATTCATCTGAAATAGTTGAGGAATTATTAGAATTGAATAGATAAATACTTTGGAGGAGCTTCAAGGTAAGTTATTATCTGAATGAAAATATAGAAAATGATTTTTAGTTATAATAATCTCAGTAAAACGCTGTGTTTATAAGTGTTGTGAATATTCTATAATGTTATAGAATATTGCTAAAAAGTTTGCAAAGCAAAAATGCATAAATATACGATATTAGTTGCGATTTATGATTAATTATATTCATAAGTTGCAACTTTATGTTTTTCATTAGCAGATATGAAATGGTCAGATCTGATTTTTGATTTTTTAGATTTTCTTAATTTTTTCTATACTATTCTCAATGTAATATATACAAATTAAAATATTTACTAATTGATGTTTAATTATGGTATTATAGTACTTGTGTAGATAATATGTATTAAACTAGGAAATAATAGTCGAATAATATTAGCACATAATTTATACTGGTAAAACCATAAAAGGATCTCATCATAATTCATACAGATTACGTGTATTTCTTTTAGGGTTTGTACAATTATTATATAAAATATTCGATATGAAGGTGTTTTTATGAAACTACTACTTGATGATAATGCTATAGATTCATTAAAATGGTCGATGCAACACTTAACATCTTTTTTGAAAAAAGATTCATACTTCAAAAAACCTGATAAATCCGCAACATATTTAAAGCAGGGCATTATTAATCTTAACAATGCTCTTGAACTATTAATGAAAAAAGCAATTAGCAATATTAATGAAGTTATGATTTTCGAATCAAAAAGTAAAGAAAAAATACACAATTGTATACTTCAATATTACAAGATGAAACAAAACAATGAAATAAATATTCTCTTATATGACTATGTTGTATTACAAAATCCAAAAGACTTAATAACGATTGATTACAAAGATGTTATAGAATTATACTGCAACTTGTACAATATAGGAGATGCTCTAAAAGATGATTTTATTGAATTAAATAGGATCAGAAATTCTTTAATTCACCTAGGTATTGAATACAAAGAAGATTACTATAAGTTAGCTGGATATCTGAATAGAATACTTTGGTTTCTTCAATTTACATATTTCAAAAAATTTAAACTTAATAAAAGAAAATTAAATACTTTATTATTCAATATAAGTCAAGTAGAGTTTTCATTTAGTCAAATTGAAGAAACACTATACAAAGAACTATTTCAAAAAAATATTGATATAGTAGGTAATGCCTTAGTGAAAGCTTTTCAGGATGATGATGTTCAAAAGTATATAATAGAGAAAAATGTTGATGTAGAATTTGATTATGGCTCAGATGCTGAGTTTATATGTGCAAGTATGTCTATTAAAGATGAGGATAGTTATACAGAAGTCATTTCTATTAACAATCATCCTAATATTCAAGGTTTGATTATAGATGAAGGAAAACAAAACGGAAGTGTTTTTGCTGTATTTACATTTGATACTTGCGACAAAGTACCAACATACTTTTATTGTTCAAATGATTATAAAGGTATACAAGTAATAGATGCCGATAACCAAAAAAGGTTTTGGACAACAGTGTACAAAAATAAATTTCAAAGGTTAGACTATAATAAAGATAATTTAAAAAAACTCATGCTAAAATTAATAGATTATTGTGCAGATGTTAACTTTCTTCAAGTATGAGTCATTATTTATATAATGATGCTAAACAGTACTTCTTATTTGCTAATTAAGGAGATATTAAGTGATTGTATTTTATTGAGAAAGTTTACATGCAAGGTAAGAGGTATAAGCTTGAACGAAATAACATGGACTGATTTATAATACAAAAATAGGGATAAAACAGGTTCATTGAAGATCTGTGCAGAACATTATTATTAAAAAAGTGGTTACGATTATCAGTATAATTATAGTCAAGCTAACATGAAATCGAGCTTGACAGTATGTTGGGTAAGGATTTCAATTTAATGGACAACTTATAATTTTAAAAAGACAATTACTATTAGGAGAAAAGTATGAATATTAATGGAATTGATATTCCAGATAAAATACTAACAGCACAACAAGAAAATAAATTGGTTATATTTGCTGGTGCTGGAATTTCTGTAGCTCCACCTTCAAATTTACCGACATTTGAACAATTGGCTAGTATAGTTGAATCTTGTACTTTTTGTAATAGAAAAAAATCAGAACCTATAGATACCTATTTGGGAAGAGTATCTCATGAAGGAAAAAACATTTATAAAATAATTGGTGCGATATTATCAGATACTAAGACCCATTATAATGATTACCATACTAGTTTACTAAAACTATTCCCAAATGATCAAATTCGTATTGTAACCACCAATCAAGATGTTCATTTTACATCAGCCGCAAAAGATATTTTTGACAGTGAAATAAAAATATATTATGCACCTGCACTGCCTTTAGCCAAGAATTTTACAGGTATCGTATACTTACATGGTAATCTTATGGATGATTTAGAAAATATGATTTTTACTGATAGTGATTTTGGTGAAGCTTACCTAGTTGAAGGATGGGCTAGTCGATTCTTAAAAGATTTGTTCAGTAACTATACAATACTTTTTATCGGTTATAGCTATAATGATCCTGTTATGAAATACTTTGCACGTGGAATGCAGTACAATGAAAACCGATTTATTTTCACATGCAGAGAAGATAGCACTGATGATGAATGGCAAAGACTACATATAACACCAATATACTATAATAAGGATAATAATCATATACAACTAGTAGACTGTATAAAAAAATGGACCAAAATGTATTCACTACAATATATTGATCAGAAGGAAAGGCTAAAAGCCATATTATCCAACAAGTCAACAATGACAGCCGAAGATAAAGATTATTTATTCGATATGATTAACAAAGACTATGGGGTGGGTTATTTTTGTAAATTAACACAGGATTACTACTGGTTTGAATTTCTATTAAGACAAGGGAAAATAGATTTTATTTTTAGTGAAAAGCAACTATTGTACCCTGATAAAAGATTAATATGTTGGGTAACAGAGAATTTTCTTAATCATAGGTATATAGAAAAATTTTTACTAGTTGTTACTTCAAAAGGAAATTGTTTAAACCCTTACTTTACTACTCAGGCTACTAAATATTTATATCAAGCCCAAAAAGAAGGAAAGAAAAAAAATACAACAATACTATCAAAATATCATCACCAATTATTTACATTAATGCTTCACCAAAATTATATTGTCGAGGACACCTTTTCTTTAGAATTATTACTTAAAGAATTAGAGATACCTAACGATGTAAACACTATATTATTATTGTTCAATTATTTAATAAAGCCTCAAATAAAAATTCAAAAATCTTTTAGATTTAACAGTATAACTAATTTAACTAATACTGTTACTCTAGATTATATGCTAATTGGTAATTTAGACCATATTCAACTTATATGGAGAGAGTTATTCAAAAAAAATATTCATTTTTTTGCTTATGATGTAATTATAACAGTAACCGAATATTTGAAACATTTGCGTTTACTTTTAAAAAAAGATAAAGAAGAACGACATGATTCGCTGTCATTTATGTTTCCTTCTATTGGAAAGCATAATAGTTATTTAAATGATGTGTATTTTATAGTAGATGTGGCAGTCGATACAATTAATTATTTTATATCGAATAATACTGAAATAGCAGATTCTATTATAAATATTTGGAGCAATTCTAATACAATAATATTGGAAAAATTATCCATTGACAGTATGAGAAAAACTAAACATATAACTTCTAACAAAAAAATTGAATGGCTGATTAAAAGAAAATTTATACAT
>JAEWZA010000363.1 GCA_023395575.1 Bacillota bacterium | reverse complement strand
TATTATTTTTCGTTGAAACTAAAACCGCATTAAGATTATGATTGTTTATATTAGTATCAGTTAAAGGGTTAGTCAAATTGCTGTCTAATTGGATTGTAAGATTGGTAATATCACGTTTTATAGTTATTGTTATTGAAACAGGTATGTATGTTCCTAGAGAAAAATCATTCCGATTTTTATCGCTAAGTATAATACATTCACTCTCCCAATATTTAATCTCTATTGTTACATCTTTAATATCAGAGTCTTCACTAGATTCTCCATCAAATTTGGCAACTACTTTATAATAGTACTTTTTGCCTTCAATTTCTTTAGCATCAGGTAAGCTTTCATCAGTAAATGTCTGTGTCGCAACCATATCTACAGCATCAACTGAACCAATTTTTATAAAACCTGTACCATCAGCAGCTTCACTTTTCAATATATCATAGCTTTTCGCACCATTAGATGGAGTCCAGGTTAATATAACCTCATTATCATCAACTATATACTCAACATTTAAGTTCGCAGGAGCAGCCAATATAGGCATACTCACATTAACAATGTTAGATTCCTTACTGTCAGTTCCATTGTAAACAGCAGTTACCTTGTAATAGTACTCTATACTATTTCTTGCTATCGTAGTAGTATAATCGGTAAATGTTGTTCCTGCCAAAACTTCATTATTAATTTTATAGAACGCTCCTCCAATGCCTTTACACCTGTAAACATTATAACCCTGTGCACCCTCTGAAGCATTCCAGGTAAGTCTTACATCCTTGAAATTTATGATTTCAGCTTTTAAATCATCAGGTGCTGTCAGATTGAAGATAGTTACAGCCACACTATCAGAATAATTACTCTCTCGTTCACCATTATAAACAGCAGTCACCTTATAATAGTAAGTTTTTTCAATATCAGTGTTTCCTAGCTTAGATACATTATCTCTATATGTTGCCAGTGTTACTTTTTCTTTATTAATCTTTTCATAAGTACCATCCTGGCTTTCACTTCTGTATACATTGTACCCTGTTACACCACTAATAGCATCCCAATTAAGCTCTACTTCCTTATTATCTATATTCTTTGCTGTTAAGTTGCTTGGTGCAATTAATTTTGTAACCGTCACCTTTGCAATATTGGAAAAGTGACTCCATACTCCATTATAGTAAGCACTTACTTTATAAAAATAATCTTTATTAGTGTTTTCTGTAGGGATTATTACAGTGCCATCTTTATAGGTTGTTACCGTAACTGATTCTGTTAGTGAAGTAAACGTTCCGTCAATACTCTCACTTCTATATACTTTATATTTCGTTGCTCCCGGAGAAGCAGTCCACTCAAGATGTACACTATAATCTTTATATTCACCCTTTAAGTCCCGAGGCGCTATTATACTGGGGTCGTTTCCCCAGATTAATTCATTATCATAGTATACTGCAATGTTTTCACTGTTATTATATGAATAGTCATTTAATAGATAATAGTTTCTGATATATGTATCTTTAAAGTAATTAGCCTCGTCAGCATTAAGACCTATCTTATGAAACGCTGGCTGCAGCAGTAAGTAATAAGCACTGTCAATAGCAGCAGAAGTATTTTCAAAATAAGTTTCACAGTAGTAGTCTGCAACTTTCACATTATTCTCATTGTAAACATCTATCGGCATTTTATAAAAATTCATTCTAGTTACATCTTCATTCTGAACATCCTTATTCCCAAGAGTATATTCTGCATAGTATGGAAAAGGATTTAACTTTGCGTCAGACTGTTCAATTCTTTCCTGTCCTGCATTTGTATTATTCGTCTCTGCAACTATTTGGGGCTCACCATCAATAGTGAAAAAATATTTAATTTTCATTCTACTTAGCTCTAAATTTGTCGTCCCCAGGTTATAAATATTAACCCAATTTTTAATTCTCTCTACAGAAGTATTTTTTTCTATTTCTGAATATGAATCTCTAAACTCCAACTTAATTTTGGGGTTTCCAGTACCTTTAACAGAATAATTTTCTGTGCTGCTTGCAAGCAAGATAGTGTTATCACCTGATAACCCATAGAGGTTCACAGAATAGGAATAGTTACCAATATCGGTTTCTACAAAACTGAAACTGCCATTATTGGGAACATTATTTTTAAAACTCTTAAACCCCAAATATGTTCCCCCATTACAACTTCTCTTAATCACCAATTCTTTTACTTGTTGATAAGAACTCCACTCTATAGTCACTTTGCTCCCATCTCCGATTGAATAACTTACCCAGCTGGTCGCCTCATCTGCATATGTAGGAATAACCATACAAGCAATGATTATAAAAATTAGAGCAAATGATACCCATTTCTTTAGCATGTCCATCCTCCTCGCTATTAATTACCAATTATAAGTAAATAATGTCAAGTCGTTTTGTGAAATCTGCCTTTACCTATAACTTTATTATATTTCAAACCCTACCAAAAGTAAACATTTAATAACCATATATCCAATTAATCATGTTTCTTTCCAGCTAAGAATCTTGATGTTTTTAACATTCTTCTTTTTAGCTGTTTGAATTACCGCATTTTTATCATTCAAAACTATATCAGATGCTTTATGCTTAAAGAAAGCACTTATCCTTTGTTCTTCAATTATCAAATTATCTATTGCATCTTCATCATACTTTATATTTGCATCTCCAAGAAAAACAATATTTCCCTCTGCAATTAAAATTCCATTAAAAATTGTATTCTCTTGTACATATATATCACCAGAAGAGTATATTATTCCACTTCCTTGATTAGCATCAAAAATCTTTAAATCTGTAGTTCCATCACCGACACTACTATTTGTAAGCACAACATCACTATCGCTATAGTACATAAAGTTATTGCTATCCTTTGCATTCACATAAATGGTATTCAAATTAAGCACAGTCTTATCTACATTAGATGAAAGGAGTTTTGGTGGTTCAGCCTTATTAAGCTCATTTTCATTATTCACAAATAAATCCAATAACTTGGCATATCCTTTTTTACCATATTCTACAGCTTCATTATAGTGTGACACATTTCCCGGATTACCGTTTGATACTTTACCCGGAAAATCTCCTTCTATAAATCCTGTATACGGATCATAAATAGTATTGTTTGCAGCTACACCGCCTAAGCAAAACCCTTTCAACTGATCTCCTGTTGTGACTGGTTCTATTACTATATCACCTGTATTAAAATATGCACCATATTCCACATCATCCTTCCAAGGACTACTATGTTTATCCCAAATATACTTTATATGCATTGCCCTATCTAAAATATCAAACAAGTTGCCTGGAATCTCTTTCATCATTATATTTGCGCCGCCATTATACGTCCCCCAAGTAATGGCATTTTGATCAATTGGAGGGTTCATATATTCTGCCACTGAATTATCATATGCATAGAAAAAATTATCAAGGTTATGATTATTTGCGCCCTGTTCAAATGCCGCCGCAGGTCTACTGTCAGATTTCTGTATTGACATACCTGAAACATATGCTTCACCAAAGCTATTTCTATAATCATTATATACTGAACTTCCCCCAACATATACACTTCCATTGATATGGAGCTTTGAATCGCCTGCAACAATAACCGCACTGGATGGATCAAATGCATTACCCTTGTTAAGACCAACAAGCAGTCCTTCATTACTGCTATCAGCTGTTACGCCATTCCATCCTCCGATTTTTACGTCGGCATTGTTTCCGTCAACTTTCAAATCGTCAAAAGTAAAAACATTTTGTAAATTTACCTGTGAATAGTTGGACTCACTTTCTACATTTACATTTCTTGCAAATACATTATATCCTTTATTTACCGTTATATCAGAATGGTTTGTTGGGCTGCTGCCGTACAATGTATGTATATAAGCTGCTGTTGCGGCATTCCCGTTAATATTGAAGGAACCGCTTTTATCATAAGTAAAAAAAAGTGAGTCGCTTTTAATTTGACCAATTAGTGTTTTATTTAGGTTTATACTATCATTTATCCATATACTTGATGTGCTCTTATATATGTTACTGCTAAATCTGTCATATCCCAGAACTCCAGCCATTATCCCGCCAAATTCATAGCCACTAACATTATAGTTAATCCCGCCACTGGCATTTTTCGGCATTGTTCCATAACTAATTACATCTCCAGTCACATCTACCGTTCCGCCAAAAGCAATTATATTTTTTTGTGCAATGAGTGCTTTCCCTGATAGTATTGATGGTTTTTTATTTATTCTAACTGTAGTCAATTTACTATACGAAATAGGAATATCATTAGTGCTAGATTCGGTTAAGAGACCAAATTCTGCCTTTATCTCTCTTTTGTAAGAAGCTCCATTTGTAGGCGAATTATACTCACCAACTGACGTAAGTTCAATAGAGGTTATTACATCTACAACACCACCAGAACCTAATGCAGAAGTCATTGTATCCCCTAGCCCGCTAAAGCTCCCCGGTGGAATAACAATATTCTTCGATTTTAGATTAACAGTCTTGTACATATATTTACCATCTTTTGGTGAATCAGCTATTTCTTTTAGGTTGTTAACCATCAAATCATCTGCTGCCATTTTACTTCCAAGCTCAGCTTTTACTGCCTTATAGAATTGGTATTTATATTCGTCACTTGTTATCTTTTCAAATTCGTCTTTATTAAGAACAATAATTTCTCCAGGACTTGATGTATTATCTAATACTTCAAAAAATATTGAAGCATTAGAAATAGAGTTTTCCGGTGTCTTTCCATCACTTTTAAGCAATGTAAAATGGGCTATCCATCCCTGAATTACTTTATCTCTTTCACCTCTGGCTTGTTCCTGTGCTTTTCCTACCGCTTCATCAATAATCTGTGAAGCCATCTCTGCTCCTGCTTGCGCAGCCTGCATAGCTTCGCTCCTGTCAGATGACATTACACTCATGCTTAACTCTGAACTTGTCAATGCAATAACAGCTATTGACATAACAGATAGCATAAACAGCATAAAAAGCACCACAGTAAGTGCTGAACCATTATTTTTTTTTATATATTTCGCTATATTCATAATACATCACCTGTTATTTTCTTACATACGATGAAGTCTCATATACAATATCACTTTTTTCAACCTTGCTTACATCTAATTCACTACTTATTGCTGCGCTTTTCTTTACGATAAACACAGTAATTTTATAAAGACTGTTTATAAGACCATAACCAGCACTATTCATATACTTAACCAAAAATTGAGAATTTCTTCTGCCGATAAAACTAACTCCAGAATTGGCTTCATCATTCTCAATAACATAAACTGTAAAAATATTGTTGTTAGCAATAGAATCATCAGGTGTCACATAAGTTTCTATTTTCAACTGTTCTGCACTACTAGGGGTTGCATCTGTATAGCTTACCTTCATCTTCATTTTATTAGTATTTATAATAGGTCCATCAGCAATTACTCCTGCTGAATTACTAATACTGTACTTATTATATATTTGATCCACTTCCAACTTTAAACTATCAGCGACACTTACATCATTTATATAGATTTCTGTTCCGTAATAATTCTTTATTGTAAGATTGACCATTTTGTCAGTAAGATTATCTCCTTGCGTAATTACAAACTCAAAATCAGCACCTTCTGCTTCCTTAATATCTATAGTATTGGTGGAATATGCAGTATCAGCGCTTACAGCTCCTTCTTTCTCTATCAAAATACTGTGATATGGAACTAAATCTCCACTGCCCATACTGGCATAAATAGTAGGTGATACTTTTTCAGTAATAGCACTCTGAGCCTTTACCTCCTCCATAACCTTTTCAGCCATAGCAATGGCTTCAGTTTTTTGCTTAGCTACGGTATTATTTTTAACTGAAGCTAAAACTGAATTTAGCAACGGCACAGCAATAATAGCCAATATAGCTACTGCTAGCATTATCTCAACAAATGTTGCACCCTTTTCAGCTTTTAGAATTTTCAGTTTATTTTTCATTTCTAACACTTCCAGTTGTCTTACCGATTTTTACTCTTGGTGACTTTTCGTCATCATATTTAATTAAATAAGAAAGAGTTTTATCAGTATTATTAATAATATTTAAGTTTACTCCTGCCTTATCCTCCTCACCGTATCTTTTAGAAGATAAAATAACAAGTCTTAATTCTTTTCCTACCGGAATAAACTCAAAGGTTTGTGAATATCCATGGTCAGGATATGCTTCATGGTCAGTTTTGAATTTGCAGTAATACTTACCAGCATTTTTCTCTATAAATATTTCAGCATTTTCAATACCCTTGTTGTCTCCGTATACAACTGGTAATGAATAACTAGTCTTAACTGCCGGACTTTCACAACCTATAGAAACACTTGGTGCAAGTCCACCTCCAAAAGCAGATGCTACCACATAAAAATCATAATTAGCCAGTTCTAAATTTTCGTCATCATTTATTGATAAGCTTTCTGTTGAGTAAGAAATATTGGTGCCATCTGCACTCGAAGAGTCAAAACCGCTGAACTCTTTGAATAGATTTGTTTTATTTTCTGCTGGTGGTATAGGAGACCACTTTCCATCAGGTAATAAATAATAACCAGCTGTAGCCCTATCCATTATCCCGTAGAAGCTAATAGTGGCAGATAACTTTAGCTTACCATCAGTGTCCTCACTCTTGCCGCTTGCAGCACCAGAAATACTGACTGAATTGCAATAAGCCTTTGTGCCTAATTTATTAAGATTTGTGAGGAAATCTTTTATCTCTTCAATTGTTCCTTCAGCTTCTACCTTTACAGAAACACTGTATGGCTTTCCTTCTGGAACTTCAATTTCATCTTTACTATTAGTAACTTGTGATTCTAATCCCCATAAGTAAAAATAGTTTTTAATTTTATTACGAGCTGCATTATTTGCCTCAGACTGAGAGTCAAGCTGTCCATTTAAACCATCAGTAGCAATTGCTGTCTCCTGACCTCCTGCTTCGTTAGCAGTTCCCGCTGCAGTCTCTGTTGTAGAACCTGAATTTTCTTCATTACCAACCGCCTTATAATCCTCAAAGTTAATTGACTTAAATTCAAGCTTCGAATCCTTACTAAGATTTTTAAGTGTAATTACTAGCTCAGAAATATCAATCTTTGGAGGATAAACTGATCTTAAATTGGTAAGCTTTGCCGACAATATCTTTATATCACTGTCTATATTTTCAGCCTTTGCTTTATATGAAGTATTTACCGCATAAGTATTGTTTAATGTTGTAATTTCCTCATTTATAGCCTTAATACTAGATATCTTAGGAAGAATCAAAAACCTAACAAATACAACAACAAATATAAAAATACCTAATCCAATTAATAACTTCTTATCACGTTCCGTCATTTTCATAAAATCACATCCTAGATCTTTAATTGATATTAAAAGATTTCATAATTCTATTTATAATCTGTTCTGTATTTGTAAAGCTAACCGAATCACATTTGTATGTAACAATATAGCACTTGTTCTCTTTAATTACGCAAAGCTCTGAGCATGTGTATTGTATATTATTGTCCTCATAGCTATAAACTGTCTTAATTGCATCTAACTTAGAATTTTTAGTTTGAGAGGAATATACAAGCTTATAATTATTTAACAATCTCCTTAGCCCGCTTTGTCTCTCATCTGCAAACTCCTTAACCTGAATTTGTGTATCCTCTCTCAAGATCTCTACAGAAGCCGGGCTTGCATTTGTCAAAGAATTACTCGCAGATAAAATAACTTTGCTTTCTTTTTCTTCACTGATAACCCAATCAGGTATATATCCAATACCAAAGGTATTATCCCATCCATAATATTTAGTCAAATTATCTTTATTTACGCCTTCTAATACAAGATCAAAAGCTCTCCCATTATTCTTCTGACCCTTTGAAATGGCTGACATCCCAATTTTCTTAAAATATGCATCCTCTTTTATGTTTTTAATAAAGGATGCTATTGTTTCCTCATTCTCTGCAACACAGTTTAGTGAAACCTTTACATTTGCTTCAGAATCACCTGATATATCCATTTTTTGTACAAATACTTTTTCAGGCGAAGCATTCTCAATGGCATCTATTATGTCTAATGTACTAAACTGCCTTTGAGCTAGTGCTGTTCCTTCATTTTCTCTAGCTTCAACTGCTTGTTTTAAAGTATTAAATTCTTTTACTTCAGTCACGTAATTATTTGTTTTTGCAACTTCGTCAATTAGCACAGCTTTCTCATTTTTAAGGCTATACTCATATAATGTTGGAAATATATACGCTGATACAAAGGCAGCCCCTATAAGTATTATCAAAATGGAAAGTGATGCTTTTTTGTACTTACTCTTTTTTTCAAATACATAACTGGCAGGTATTAGATTTAAGTCCTTCAATATACATCTCCACCTTAATTAGAAATTAGTACTGCTATTTATTCTATCGGAATTCTATAACTGCTTTCCAGAGCTATTTTCCCACTTTTTCCACATTCAACCTCTACATAAACTTCTATTAAATCATTGTCAATTACAGCTTGCGTAATTGGGTCTTTATCTACTCCCTTTATTTTCTTCTCAACAATAAAGTCAAGGACTTTTACATCTCTGTCATTAGAAGACTTTTCATTTAAATAATTGTCATCTGGCTCTGGATCTTTACTTAAATCAGTTACATCTGGTTCATAATACAATATACCGTCTTTAAAGCTATACCTCTTTGTTTTATCATCACTGTAAATAACAATGCTTCTCCCCTTATTACCATCAAAT
Organism: Bacillota bacterium; assembly: GCA_023395575.1. GTDB lineage: Bacteria > Bacillota > Clostridia > Acetivibrionales > DSM-1351 > Ruminiclostridium. The sequence continues at coordinate 1,624 of JAEWZA010000363.1, read as the reverse complement.
AAATCTGCAATTACTATTTTATTGCCACTTACATTACTTCTTTGTAAATCCCCCATAACACCATACGAAATCGAACCGTTGCCATACAATCCCTTTCCATACAAAACCGCTCTAGCACTTTTCTGTGCTGTCGATTTGTCAGATTCCGTTATAAAGTTACTGTATGCAGTAGTGAATATGAGTGAAATAGGTACCATAATAACTGCCATGATTGCTACCGTTGCTATAACCTCAACTAGCGTCATGCCCTTTTTACTTTTTATATTCATTTACCCTCACTCCAATAATAACTATCTGCGTTCTAATCTATTTGCTTACTTCCTAACCAAACCGCCTATTACATTTACTAGTCTGATATAGTCTTTCTCAAACAGCTCTCTGCCCTTTTTTCCCCTATAAATAAGCTCATTTCCTATAGGAAGCAATTCGACTGGCAAATTGAAGTAGTTTGTAAAATACTCTGATATCCCGGCAAGTTTGCTTCCTCCGCCACAAATAAAAATTCTTTGAACACGATTTGAACTATCTCTTGAATTTGAAAAATCAATAAACCTGCTAATATCTGCAACGATATTTCCCATACCTCTTTCAATTACAGGAGTTATTTCTGATTGACTTGCAGCTGCCACTTCCAATTGAGTATCCGAAACAGCCCGATATGTTATTTTGAGCTGTTCAGCTTTATCCTCTTCAAGACTAAATTCATCTGCAATATTTCTATCAATTTCAGCACTCCCATTTAATAGAATTCTATTAAATTTCAAATAATTATTTCGAAAAATACAAACCATTGATGTAGAATAACCTATATCAACTAACGCAAACTCTTCTTGTGAATTAAAAACCTGCTCTGTTTTATATGAAAATCCCTTTATAACGCAATTTGCTGGTATGTCTATTGCTATCAATTGCTGCTTTAATAGCTTTGATAATTGAATATAGCCTTCAATTTGTTTATTTGGAACGGCAACAATTAAAACACGAGAATGAGAACCTTCACCATCTGTTACATTCTCCAACAGCTTAAAATCAGTAGTATAATTCTGCAAATCAACTGGAAAGTACTGCTGCGCTTCAAATTCAAGTATTTGAGCTATTTCTTTGTCAGTAGATAAAGGAATCTGGATTTCTCTGGTAATAACGCCTGTTCCTGTCACACTAAGAACAAGACCAGCTTTATTGATTTTATTAATTTTAAAAGCCTCAGTTAATGTTTGTGCAAGTAATTCAGCATTTAAAATAATACCATCATTTATGCAATCCTTTGGTGTCTCAATAATGTCATATTCATCCACAATAATATTCTTTTTATTGGTACTTCCATAAGCAATTTTAGTGGTTTTATTGCCTATGTCCAAAGAAATTAGCTTCTTTTCAAACATAATCCTTTTAACCTCCCATACCATTTCAAGGCACAAAATGTTGTAACTATTGTGGTGAACCTTATTTTTTTGGAAATCTTGCATTTTAACTCTACTAAAACTGGCAAAAACTGCTTGCAGTTTTTGTTACTCGAAAATGCACTATTTCGCTCAAACTTTGTTTTAAGTTATATTTCACTTATACTTGCATAAATCCCATATAAAATTCAATAATATTCCAGCCATACAGCATTGCTATAAAT
>JAEWZA010000323.1 GCA_023395575.1 Bacillota bacterium | reverse complement strand
CTTCATAACTTCCCCGAACATGTACTTACCTAACATATAACCTGAATCCTCAAGATCCTGTCCAACAAATACAGTTCCATCATCCTTACCTGAATTCTGATTCAGACTGAGCACAGGAATACCTGCATCTTTAGCCTTTTTTAGTACATCAGAGAATCCATCTGGATCCCAAACAACAGTAGCAATACCGTCATAACCTGAAGATATACAAGTTTCAATCATACTAACCTGTTCAGCAAGATTATTTGCTGTATTTGGTGCCATAACGTCTACTGTAATGCCTAATGCTTTTCCAGCTTCTTGTGCACCCTCTTGAATCTTAGCATAGAATGAACTATTTAACGCATGTAATACTACTGCATATCTAAGGTCACTCTTCTTTTCAACACTATTACCATTTGATGATTCTGTGCTTACACCGCCTGAATTAGTAGAAGTATCACCAGTTGAAGACGTACATCCAGCAAATAAACCTACACTCATAACTAAGCACATAAGAATTGCAATAACTCTCTTTTTCATGAAATTTTCCTCCTTAAAATTTTTTGTTCGAAATTTTGTTTTATGCATATTCTCTTACTGCTTCAAACATTGCGACGATATTTTCCGGCGGAACATTTGCAACAATATTGTGAACTTGTTGGAATACAAAGCCACCATCTCGGTACATAACATCTAGATTTCTTTTTATATGGTCTTTTATCTGCTGTGGTGTTCCGTTAGGAAGAATATCTCTTGTATCACATCCGCCACCCCAGAAGGTAATATCTTTACCAAAGGTTGACTTAAGCTTTTCAACTTCCATATCCTTACAACTGGTTTGAACAGGATTAATAGCATCCATGCCTGCGTCAATAATATCTTCAAGCAATGGGAATATTCCTCCACAGCAATGTAAACAAAGCTTTATATCTGGATTTAGCTTCTTGGCGTAGCCCCACATTTCCTTATGAATAGGTTTAAAAAACTCTCTATACATAGCAGGAGATATCTGAGGACCATTCTGCATACCCATATCATCTCCGCCAAATCCCATTACATCAATATTCTTGCCATTTGCCTCTATAAAGTTTTTAATGCCTTCACGGTAGATTTCTAAAATCTTATCGAGATATTTGTGTATTTTCTCAGGGTTTAGCATCATTTCCATCATGAAATTATCCTGACGATATAAGAAACCACCCATTTCAAATATACTGCCTCCAAACGGTGCGTAAATTGCTCTATCTGTCGACTGGCGTAGTCTTTCAATAGATGCCTTTCTTTTTGCCATATCCTCACCAGAATATCCTAATGGTGCAGGTGGACCTGCAAACACATTCCACATAACATCATTTAAATCATCCTGTAAATTAGAAAAATCATCTGAATCGGAATCTGCCAATGGATAATAGGATTGTTCACAATATAGTACACCTTTTTTCCAAAGGGCTAATGCCTTTCCCTTATTGTTATATAATACTGAATTATCGCCTTCTTTTCTTATATCAATATAAGCTGGAATTTTAATAGGCGTTCCATCCTGTAGCTGCCATTCCTTCCAATACTCATCATGGGATGTAAACTCTGTTCCAAAATTCACAACATCAATTCCAAACATATCTAACACATCTTTTTCAGGAAAAACAAGCTGTTGTATAACGTCACATACATAGAGCTCACTTTTCTTTAATCCCAAATACTCACGTAAATTTCTATATGCCTGAACAGAAAAGTTGCTAGACATATGACCTCCACAATCAATAGGTACTCGATCTGGTTGTTGATGGTTCAGTGCTGCTTTAATTCTCTCTCTTGAATTCATAATAGCTCCTTTCATATCTCATTGCTAAAAGTTAGTATAATTACCTTAAAACTGCTGTAAATTACTTAGTTAGTCTGACCAAAATAAATTCTGCGTATGAATTTTCATGTCGACATACTTTATAACATTTAGTGAAACACACATCTAATTTCTCAATTCATATGAGTTTAATCGTTTTACCTCATGTTTTTATCTAACTTTTTCTTTCGCTTACGTCGACTTTATATCTAAAATATACACAAAAAAACCCCATGTGTCAACATGAATTTTGGCTATTTTATTAAAATCTAATTGTATTATGTCGAATCATTGTCGAATTTCAGTATTGACATACCCATATATATAAAATATACTAAAATTAAATAAAACGTTTTAATGGGAGTTTAATTATGAAAATATTATGTTTTGGATCATTAAATTTAGACCATGTATATCAAGTAAATCACATTGTTAAACCCGGAGAAACAACTACCTCCACTTCATTTAGTGTTTTTGATGGAGGAAAGGGTTTGAATCAAGCTATTGCATTAGGTAGGGCAAACGCAAATTGTTATATGTCTGGAATGATTGGCCAAGATGGTATTCATTTAATTGAATCTATGAAAAAGAGTCATGTCAACGCTGATTATGTAGCAATTAGTGAAGATAATATGACTGGTCACACCATTATTCAAGTTGACCAAAATGGTCAAAACTCTATAATCTGTTATGCAGGTGCTAATCATATGATTGATGAAGCATTTATCAATCATGTTTTGGCTCAATTCGAGCAGGGTGATTTTATTCTATTACAAAATGAAATTAACAATATTCCGTATATTATGGAACAAGCAAAGAAAAAAGGTATGAAAATCGCTTTTAATCCATCACCTATTACAGAACAGTTGCTTAGCTACCCTTTGAATTTAGTTGACATTTTACTTCTAAATGAAATTGAAGGTTATGAATTAACAAAAGAAAAGAACTATAAAGATATTTTAGTAAAACTTCATCAGATTTATCCAAAAACCTCAATTGTTCTTACACTAGGTAAAAATGGAGCTTTATTCAGTGACGGAGTTAATACGTATCAGCATGGAATATATGACGTACCTGTATTAGACACAACAGCTGCAGGAGATACTTTTACAGGCTATTTTCTATCTGCATATGCAAATAATAAACCGATTGAAGAGTGCCTCCGCAAAGCTTCAATAGCTTCTTCTCTAGCTGTATCCAGACATGGCGCCACAAACTCCATTCCATATTTGTCAGAGGTTATTGAGAGTAAACTAGATTTAGTAAACTCTTAAAAATTATTAGTAAAACTATCAAACTTAGCTTTTATTGTCGTAAATTACTGGGTTTAACCTATTAATGAAATGTTGCGTAAAAATAGAATTTACATCTATTGTATTTGTTATTATAATTATTTGTAGCTTTACATTACTTATTAGTTTGGGAGGTAGATATCATTGCGAGCTACTATTAAAGATGTAGCAGCTGAAGCCGGTGTATCAACAACAGCTGTGTCTCTTGTATTAAACGGTAAAAACAATAAAATATCTGAAAAAACAAGAAATCAAATACTTGAGGCAGTTGAAAAGCTCAACTACAGACCTAATCATATCGCAATGAGTATGGTTACAAAATCTACTCAAACCATTGGATTAGTAATTCCTGATATCAGCAACATATATTTTTCTGAGCTTTCAAAGCTTATTGAGCAATCCTGTTATTCTTACGGTTATAATGTACTTTACGGCAATACTCATGATATGGCACGTAGAGATATTGACTATATTAATATCTTTTTAGACCGAAATGTAGATGCGATTATTCTTATTTTATCAAATTCTACTGACGAACATCTCCGTGAAATCCAAAAAATAATTACCAGTACTGATACCCCTTTTATTGTTGTGGATCGTATGCTTGATATTGATTCCGGAAAAACTATTGTCGTAAACCAGAAACTAGGCGGCTATTTAGCAACACAGCATTTGATTAATCTTGGTCACCGTTCTATAGGATGTATTACCGGACCAAAAAATGTGTACAGCTCAATGGAGCGTTTAAATGGATATAAGGAAGCTTTACTAGAAGCAAATCTACCTATACAAGATAATCTCATATTTGAAGGAAATTTTCATAGAGAGAGTGGTATGGAAGCTCTCCCCTATCTGCTTGGCAGAGGTGTGACAGCAATCTTTGCATTTAATGATATGATGGCTCTTGGAGTTTATAAGCAAGCTAGCTATTATAATCTTTCTATACCTGATAATTTGTCGCTTGTAGGATATGATGATATATTTATTTCTGATTTTATATCGCCCCCACTAACATCTATTGAACAACCAGTTAAAAGGCTTGCAGATGAGGCTGTAAATCAGGTTATGAATGCTATACAAAATAAAGATAAACAAAAGAACTATTATGTATTTGATCCAATGTTAAAAGTACGGGGCAGTACAAAAGTATTAGCAACAAAATAAATCTTTTTGAATATATTATTTTAATATTTACAATCAAAAGCCTGCATAGGGTTAATCCAAAGATTAAGCTTATGCAGGCTCTTATAAATTTTTACAGAAACAACTAGTCTAATTAGAAGCCACTAATTCTAATTGTACATACTTACACCATGTATTCAAAGATATTTAGTAATTAGGCTCTTTATAAGGAGTATATAACTGAATGTCATTCAAACATCATGCAATCTATATATAAATCATTAAAGTCCTTAGAGCTTGACAGCTCAATATATTTAATCTTCTTACTTATTTCATAGGTCTGATTAATACTATCCTGTGATATCAAACCTTCTACAGCCCCCTGTCCGGCTGCATTCCCTACTGACTCTATTTTACCTCTTAGTTCAATAGGTATTAGACCAATTTTAAGTGCACTTTCAATATTAATATAAGTACCAAAACCTCCTGCTAAATATACATTATTAATATCTGAAAAACTAATACCTGCTTGCTTTATAAGAACATTTATACCTGCTGCAATTGCAGCCTTAGCGTTTTGCAACTCGCGAATATCCTTTTGGGTTATAGCAATATCTCCACAAATTACAAAAGCGTTCATATTATTTATAACTGATATATTATCAGCAATACATGCCTGATCTAATGTTGTCGTCTCCCAGTCCTCATCTATTCTGCCTGTCTCATCTATTAATCCAATATCCAGCATCTGAGCTACTGCATCTACAATCCCTGTACCACATATACCTACAGGTTCAGCATTTCCTATGGTTGTATAATCAATACCAGTTTTAAGAGAGATGCTATTTATAGCACCAATCACACTACCCATTCCATTTCTAATATTTGCTCCTTCAAAGGCAGGACCTGCTGCCGAAGAACAAGCATATAAGGCATCCTTATTCCCCAAGACAATTTCACCATTTGTACCAATATCAATAAGCAATGCTATTTCTTCCTGTTGATGCATTCCTGTTGAAAGCACAGCAGCTACAGAGTCCGCACCTATATATGCTGATACTGACGGAAAAACACAGGCAATACCAAATGAATTTATGTCAATGCCTAGCTCTGTTGCATTTAATTTTAGCATTGAAGTAATTACCGGAATAAATGGAGCCGTAGCAATATTCTTTGCAGACACCTTTATCAGGAAATGCATCATTGTAGTATTACCTACTAATGCAATCGCATATATTTTTGATTTTGATATTCCAGCTTTATAACACATTGCTTCAATAGAATTATTTATTTCATTTATAAGAAGCACTTGCATTTCCTCTGATCCTGCTGGATTCTCATTTGTATATTTTATTCTTGAAATAACATCAGCTCCATATACCTTCTGAGGATTTAGTCCTGATTGCACACAAATTCTCTGTCCATTTGATAAATCAATCAAGTAGGAGGCTATAGTTGTAGTCCCAATATCAACTGCCACGCCATACAGCTCTTTGCTGGTATCTCCTGTTTCAAGTCCTAATAGTTCATTTCCCATCTTAATTAACGTTATATTGTAATCATTTTTTCTTATTAACTCTGGTAACGCTCTTATTAAACACATATTTGGAGTGTTCATTGTCAAAGAATGTGCTAACACTCTTTCAAAGTCAGCTATTTGGCAGTTTAAGCTTGGCTTTTCAAGAATTATATTTTCCTTAGTAACTATAGGTAAAAACTCTACAGCTCTCTGTTTACCTTCAGTCACAATTTGAGCCTGAGAATTGTCCTTATCCAATGCAATTTCAGCATCTGCTTGGACAACATAATGGCAGGAAAGTCTGTATCCATCTTTTATATTGGCACCAAGTACCTTAACCTCGTTTAAAGAAGCCTCTGGAAGGTACCCAGACAGTATTTTGACTTTACATTTTCCACAAGTACCATTCCCGTTACATGGTGAATTAACCAAAATTTTAGCTCTCCTAAGTATTTCAAGTAAATTTTGGCCATGTTCTGCTATTATTTCATATTGCTGCTGGTTTGCTTTAACTATAAGCTTAGGCATTTTACTTTCCTCCCATGATACCAAAGTGCTTTTTACTTTATTTTCTACACTAATTATTGTACATCTGCCTCATGAGCTCTAACCATATCTCTTAAACTAGGATTTATTTATTATACTGTCATCATAGGATGCCTTTATTGTAGCTCCAGGCGGAACTATCAGTACTTCATTCTCTTTAAATTCACCGTTTAATATATTTTCCATCAAGCTTTCACTTCCATCTATCTCCATAAACTCCCAACCAAAAAATTTAGCAGAATCCTTTGTAAAATCTCTATAGTAGCTATTATTTGTAAAGCAGTCCCAAGATATAAGCCCTGCTCTTTTATATTCTTTCATCCAATTTTGTTCCATTTCCATAAGAAATTCTGCATTATCCTCACCATATCTCTGTGTATAATCCTCCAATAGCACATTATATTTACGTTCACTTGGTTGCCAGGCTCTTTCTATCCATCCACCGGAAAACCAAAACGTTCCGGGATTTTCTGTAAAGGCTGCTTTATATTTTTCTTTTGAACCTAAAAGCAGTGTAATACAATCGTGTGCTTTTGGAATTATCATAGGTATACTTTTACTTGTAATTCCTACAATTCCATTACTACATAAGCCATAGCCTATAATAATATAATCATACTTGGGACTGGTATTATAATAGTTGTATGGGAATTCTCCGTTAGCCTTTTCTACCTCAGCTTGCAACATCTCTCGAAGCTTATCTGGAGTATCGTGAAGACCTTGATGCAGAAAGGTTACATCAGTATAGTGTTTTGATTTACTTGCAAAGTAAGAAATTTCTCTGTTTAAGACATCACATGCTATTATTTTAAGTTTCAACATATTCTTATCACCTATCTAACTCAATCTATAGTTAAGTCAATTACTTATTAGTATACTAAGATTTATCTGTATAAAATCATATTTGATTAACCAATTCTTAACAACTGAATAAGAATAAATACAAACGTATAAACCTAAAACAAAAGTCGTTTAGTATCATAACGGTTATCTTATGCCAATCCTTTGAATAATACTTTGATAAATCAATAGCACATAAATTCTCTAAACCTTCCAACAGTGTAATTAAAAAATTTTTTATTATGATTATTTTATTAAATATATCAAATCCTATAAGCTAAATGTAGTAAATTTTTTTGATATTATATAAGTTTTTTTAGTATTTAAGCCTAAACATATCTCTGATTTTCTTTGTATCATAACGAATACCTCTAAAAAGAATTACTGTTATTTCTATTGAACCTGATAAAACGATAACAGCGATGAACCAGTTCTTTATTCTCTCCCACAGACTTTCAAAATCAAAAGTCAAATTCAAATGCATGCTGAGTTCACTAGCAAAGTTTGTATTCCAAATACTATTATTAAAAAACACAACAAGTGTAAGAACTGTTGAAATAACAGTTAAAATCGCAATTATAACCGAAAGCTCTATTACCCATTTCTTATAATAAAGCTTCAATAATTCTTTAAAAATACTCAATACAAATATAATACCAAATATTATTTTATAGCCCTGTAATACTTCTGAATTAAATACCGGGATAGTTATGACTTCATTTCCGGTTGGAACATAAGCAGCAATAAGACTTGGAGCAGTATATACTATTGCAATAAAGACTGTATAAAAGATTGTTGTAAAAATAATAGAGATAACAGTTTCAGATAATTTAATAGCTGCTTTTTTATCCGGAACAAGCGGTAACTGAGTTAAGTCCCAATTACCTTTGCTGATTTGCCCATTGTTACGCATTATACTGTATCTTTCTGCAATCATAACCGCTATTGTAGTCCATGCAAAGGCTTGTGAAATACCAGAAATAAGTGAGGAAAAATAATTTATTACAATATTACTAATGTTATTATTTGCTCCTGACAAGCTTTCAATAAACAACGCTATAGATATTCCACCAAATACTGCTCCAATAACAATTTTCAGTAGGAGCAGGTATACTTGATAGAATTGAGGGCCTATTAGATATCGTTTTGACCCCCTATATTCATCTGCAAGAGCTTCCGGGTCTCCTAATTCTAATAGTACCTTTTTTACCTTTTCCTCATAAGCTTCAGGTTCCTCATTCTGTTCTATCATATCCTCTATATTTGCTCTTAATTCCTTTTCAATATCAGCACGCTGTTTTTCCGAAAAACTCCTTGTAACGGCATACACATACCTATTTATCAAATCCATATATTTCACTCCTCACTTTTTAAAATACCGTCCATTTTCTCTACCATCTTAAACCATTCTTGACACAGTCTTTCATATGTTTTTATGCCAAATTCGCTTAGCTTATAGTATTTCCTTGGTTTTGCCGCATCCACGTCCCAATTACTCTCCAGAAGGTTTTGTTTTTCTAATCGCCTTAAAAGCGGGTATAGCGTTCCTGCTTCAACAGGTATTCCTTTTTGTTCAAGCAGCATTACAAGAGAGTAACCGTATTGAGATGTTTTTAATTGACTTAGTACACTTAGCACTATAGTACCGCGCCTTAGCTCTAGTAATAAGCTGTCAAATAAATCATCTGTACTTTTGTTTTCCACCAAATCACCTCCTAATTACATTATACTGTATGTCACACACTATTGTAAATGTTTTAATAATAAATATTAAATTATATTTTTAATTTTCAATTAATATTTGTTATTAGAACTCTGTTTACACCTTTTCAGCTCAATATGTAAATACAAAATATTTGTTTATTAATTCCTTCTCAATATTCCATATTTACTTGATAGGAATAATAAATTATTACTAAAAATCTAATAAATGTTCAAGAATACATAAAAAAAACTATATATAATAAAATTATTCAAAATAATTTAGTTAAAGGAGTGTTCTTTATGATATTTAACAAATTAGCCTATGAAAATGTTAATGATTTTATTTACGGTATTTCTAAAAAACCAGTAACTTGTAAAAACGGATTAGTAATCGGTGGCGGCAGCATTTATCCCGAATTGAACTTTACACTCCCAACCATGCTGATTAATAACGAAACTATGCCTGATGTTATTAAGGAATACAAAGCTATTATTGAGGATGCATGCAAAAGAGCAAAGGAATTATATGTGCCTGGTTTAGTGGTAGAAATAGAGTTATTGCCCCCTACCACATACAATCCAAAATGGGGAATTGAGATAACGAAGGCTGTAAGAGAAATTATGTTTGAATACGAAGCAAAACATGGACTTAAAAGTGCTATGAGAATAACGCCTGTTGATATCAGAGAAGATAAGAAATCACCTCATATGTGGCATGGCAGTCATTGGGATGCTATTATGGAAACCTTTGAGGGCTGTGCAAAAGCAGGAGCTGATTTGCTGGCAATTGAATCCATTGGCGGTAAGGATATGCACGACGAAGCAATGATGTTCTGCGAAATAGATAAATCTCTATTCTCACTAGGTGTCCTTGGCGCAATGGATATGTCCATGCTCTGGAAAGAAATAAAAGGGATTGCCGATAAAACAGGAACAATTGCTGCCGGCGATTCTGCCTGTGGATTTGCAAACACTGTAATGGTACTTGCTGACAGAGGCTTTGTACCAAAAATATTTGCAGCTGTAGTACGTGTAATTTCTTCTGTAAGAAGCTTAGTCGCTATTGAAGAAGGTGCTGTTGGTCCACATAAGGATTGCGGATATGAAGGTATTTACATTAAAGCTATAACAGGAACTCCAATATCCATGGAAGGTAAATCCAGTGCTTGCGCACACCTGAGCCCTATTGGCAACATTGCAGCCTGTGTAGCCGACCTATGGAGTAACGAATCCGTGCAGAATATAAAACTGCTCGGCGGAATGGCGCCAACCGTGTCAGTTGAGCAGCTTGCTTATGACTGCAGACTGATGAATGTAGCTGCTCAAACAGGTTTACAGAATGCTCTATTACTTAGAGACTGGCTTTGTGAGTCGGACAGCAAATATGACCCTCAGGCATATGTATTGCGACCAGATGTAGCCATAGAAATTTCCAGAGAAATTATCAAAAAGAACACTCCTTTTGAACGTGCAAAGGTTGCAGCTATTTCAGCTATTAATATCCTAAATAAAGCAGTAGAAAATAAAGAAGTTCTGATAAACGAAAGAGAACTTCAATGGTTACCAACCATGCAAAGGCAAATTGAGGCTATTCCAGATGACCAACAAGAGTTTATCTCACAAATGCTGGAACGAGATGAAGCAGGCAAAATGGATCCAAAAAAATATGACTTATAATATAATTTTCTATTAAAATATTCAGTGGGGCCATTTTAAAAAATTACAATAGTCCCACTGTATTTTAATTTGTAGAATACTTAGGAAAGAACGGTGACATATGATTAAGGTTAATGTAGTATCAGGTTTTTTAGGTGCTGGAAAGACAACTCTAATTAAACACTTAGCTGCCTCACTAATAGCTGATAATGAAAAGGTAGTAATTCTGGAAAATGAATTCGGTAAGGAAGGAATAGACGGTAAGATGCTTGAGCTAGAAGGGCTTTCGGTCTTTGAAATAGCAAGTGGTTGTATATGCTGCACTTTAAAGAATGATTTTATGAGCACCCTGATAAATATTGCAGATAATATATCTCCTGATAGAATTCTTATAGAACCATCAGGAATATTCGTATTAAGTGAAATATATGATATATTTAAATATTCCCAAGTAAATTCTCGTATGGTACTGTCCTCATCACTTACGGTTATTGATTGCACAAAATTCCTTAAGCAAAGACATCATTTCGGTTACTTTTTTGAGAACCAGATTAATTATGCTGATAAATTAATACTAAGTAAAACCACCGATATCTCACAAGACGTACAAATCAACATAATAGAAGAGCTTCAACTAATGAACCCCAGAGCCGAGATTTTATCTGGTCAATGGTTCAATATACAAAAAGATGATTATTTAGGACTGCTGTCAGCTCAGAAAAATACTGTAGGAGATGAATTATCAAATAATGATAATCTATTAAATCTTAAAAACATAGCTTCCACCAAACATGGAAAGCATAGTTTTACATCCTTCAGCTTTGTCCCACAGCTAAATTGGTCTGAAGCCATGCTAAACGAAAAGCTGTCCTTGCTTGTAGACGGCTCCTTTGGGTCAGTGATTAGGGCTAAAGGACATGCTCGGTGCGAAAAAGGAATACTGGAATTTAACTATGTTGATGGCACTTACAGCATCATCCTACTAGAACAAAATATTGAGCCTTCAATTTGCTTTATTGGTGAAGCTTTAGATAAGGAGGGTATATTAAAGTTGTTCGGAGCATCTAACATTTAGCCCTGCCCTCTTGTAGTTCTGTATTTACCAGGAGTAATGCCAACCTCCTTTTTAAACACCTTTGTAAAATAACTCTGATCATCAAAGCCAACCAATGTAGAAATATCTGACAGAGGTATGGTATTATTCATTAAGAGACTTCTACTTGCATTAATACGAATCTTATTAACATACGCTACAAAAGTACACTTCATCTCACTTTTAAAAATTTTACTAAAATAGGATGGATTTAAAAACACATGGTTGGCAACCTCCTCTAGAGTTATCTGCTCAATATAATTTCTTTTAATGTAGTCTACTGCCTTATATATTATATCCTTATGTCTTATATCTGCAAGATTAAATACGCAGTCTGTAAACCTTGCCATAATTTTTGACAACCAAAAGGTAAGATCCTCAACAGTCTGATAGCGATATATCTCTGAGAGATATTTATAGTTCAAGCCAAATATCTCCTCTACATTTGCACCGCCCTCTACAGCGGCTCTTGACAGTAATACAATAAGTTCAAGAATTCTTGCCCGAATAATATCAAAATCATTACCTGATGCAAAGAATACAAATCCGAGAATCTCATTTAGTATTTTTTGTGACTCATGCTTATCACCTAGAGCAATTTTTGATAATAATAATCGTTCTTTTTCAAATGGATATCTTAAATAATCATTATTCTTTTCATCGATAGACTTCATATAATGAATCCATTGAGATATGTCTGACTGAATTTCATTTGATTGACTTTTTTGCTCATGTCGTAAGCTATTTCCATCAGAAATATTCTCAGAAATAATAGAAAGTAATTCTGATAAATGATTAACTCTCTCTGGTTCAATTACAGGAACTGTGTTTATATACTCAATTAATTCGCATACCTGTTCATCGGTTAAGCCATTCTTTTTTATGATATCCTCAATCATAAACTCGTCAGGGTCTACCATTAAAACAGGCCCCCCAATAAATGCTCCAGATAATGTGTCATTTACAATGATAGGAGATGCCCAATGCACAAAACCCATAGGACAGAAAAACACATATTTACCACCAAATCTTTCAGCTTGATAGCTACCATATAAATGTACACTGGAGCATTTAGAAGCTGTGCTTGTGTCATCGTGAATTTTTTGGCATAAGCTGCAAAGCTCAGAATGCCTATTAGAATTGTACATGCACTTTCCTTTGGAATCAATAATATAGCATTCCATTCCGGTAGACTGGATATAGGCTTTTGTACCTTTTATTGCCTTATCTAAGTTGAATGAATTCTCTATCGTATCTTTAAATAGTTCTCCCAATATATATCCTTACCTCCTCAAAAGCACATCAAAACATTATCATTTTAAAAAGTTTTATGTTAACTATATTCCCAAAAATAATAAAAATAAACATTAAATATTAAAATCTAAAAAGGAACCCCAAGTTTCTACCTAGCGTTCCAATTTATTAGTATCATATTATCTAACTTTATTTTTCCTTTTTAGCTGGCAGAGCAAACCTTTGCTGCCTCTTCAGCTGCTGAAGCTGCATCTGAAGTATAAAGATCAGCTGTAATTTTTTCACAGAAGCTTTGTGTAACAGGCGCGCCACCAATCATAAT
>JAEWZA010000321.1 GCA_023395575.1 Bacillota bacterium | reverse complement strand
GGATTTTGTTCTGCAATAGCAATTGATGTACCTTTGTAAGCATTATATATTTTCATAGCTTTAGCAGAGGAAACTCCGAAGCGTTGAAAAAATATCATTACATTCTGATACTCCATATTTTCCATATAGGAATCATGTATAACCTGCGCCTTATCGCTATTAATTCCGCGTATTTTAACAAGTAATAACGGATCATTTTTTATAATCTCTAGTGTCTGACTGCCAAAACCCTCTACATAGCCCTTTGCTGACTTATAGCCCTTGACAATATTTCTTGCTGTTTTTTCTCCGACACCTTTTATGATTCCGCAGGACAAAAATGATATAATCCCCTCGTCAGTAGCTGGTTCAATGAACTCTACCGTTTCTGCCTTCAACTGCTTTTCTCCCTTGTAGACACCGACCGTTCCAACTATCTTGCAGGGCAGTATCGAGCAATGCTCATTTACCTCGTAATAGCCTGTTACACTAATTTGTTCCTGAACCTCGTGTTCAAAATCATCCTCGTCAATAATTTTTTCTATCTCAAAAGTATAGATTTTGTAGCCGTTTTCAGAATTCTCATATATTTTATAGTCAAATCTACCTATTATTTTTAAATTAGTTCCTACAGCGTAGCTTTCAAAAGACCATCTTTGCTGTTGAAATTGACCTGTTGCCATAATGTTCTCCCTAAAGCGAACTCATTAATGAGTTGGCTTTTTTCATGCATATGTAAATATATTTTTTCCTATAACCATTATTTTAATATAAATAGTAATCCACACATTAGGTACTGAATGTACTAATTATAGAAGTACTGGCTACTACCCATCACTTTAATATATTCTTATATTAACCTATTTTATTTATTACAGCAACAATTACATAATGTGCCTGTATGCTATTATACAAGTTCTATTCTAATAAAATTATACTTATCTGCCTTAATAGGATTCATATTATTATTCGGAATTCTAAAACACCTAAAGTAAGAATAATTGTTATGTATACTTTTTAGCACTAAGATTCTCCTTTTCCTTTAAAAAAACACATTCTCTTTCGTCAAAGGAGCATACCTCCATAAGTGGAAATTGGTTTTCTAATTTTTTTAATAATTTCAGCGTATCATCCTTTGAGTCCATGTCCACAACGATGAAGCTTCCATTAATAGCAATATTTCGGACAAATCTGCTTTCCATCGCCTCCCTTATCATTCTCTCAATATTTTGCTCTTGATTATTGACTAGTAATACAATATTTGCATTCTCAACGAAGTACTTCCTTTTGCCAATGGACTTATAAATATTAATAAAGAGGCTTATCATTCCGTACATGGCAAATAAGGAAAGAATAGCATAATCTATAGTCATAAACTCATCTCCATAAAATTAATGGTATTTTATCATATGAGATGTATTGCAATTATGTTACAAAGCTTGAAATAGGTGTATTTGTAAGTATTTTTGATATTACAAGTTTGATTTTTATATAGTGATGATAAATCTATTTGGGATTACCTTCTGAAACTTATTATTCTTTAGACTACTTTAAAGAAAAAAAGTAAAAATGTCTCTAAGCACCTTATCTTTACTTAACGTTATCTAAATCCTCTTCAACATTTGTTTAATATATAATCAAAACAAAAAAATATAGTTTCTAAAAAATAATATATTTTATCCAACACCTTTGATTTTCATAATTAATAAGACAATTTGTTACTTGCCCGATATTGAACACATAAAAATTTTTCATTCACTCAACCTTAAGCAAAATTTTAAATATAATCTTTTTTATTAATATTTTGTAGTATTGTAATTCTTTTGTATCTTAATGTATAGTTCTGTATATTAAACTGAAAGCGAGGATATAAAATGAAAAACATTAAAAAATACTATGTTTTATGGTTGCTTTAATGGTGGTGATGACATCACTTTGCTCGATGAGTTTTGCTGAGGATGTTGAGTATAGCGACAATTTAATACCCATAATGACTAGCAATACAACACCGAGTGGAATAGCAAATGCAAGTGATTTCTGGGCTGGCACACCATATGGTATGATAGCAGATCAGATGGAATAGGAAAAGCATATTACACTTTTATTAACAAAGGTATTGTTTCACCTTTCTTAAACAAAACTGAGTTTATCCCCTTTGATAAGATTTTATATTTTGAAGTAAATGAATATGCATCTTAATCAAAATACAAGATTAGTAAAGGCATTTGGATATTTTCCAAATGCCTTTTTGTTAAACTTATTTACTTTGTAAGAGAAATCAATACTTGATTATAACCCCGCTTCTTTCCTCAATGTAGCTGCTACATCTGTCTTTTCCCATGTAAAGTCTGCATCATTTCTGCCAAAATGTCCATAAGCTGCAGTTTTCTTGTATATTGGTCTTCTCAAATCCAAAGTCTTAATAATTGCAGCTGGTCTTAAGTCGAAGTGCTTGTTTACCAACTCAGAAATTTTCTCTTCTGGGATGACTGCTGTACCAAAGGTGTCTACAAGTACAGATACTGGTTTAGCAACTCCTATTGCATATGCAATCTGAACCTCGCACTTCTTGGCAATTCCTGCAGCAACAATATTCTTTGCAACATACCTAGCTGCATAAGCTGCTGAACGGTCGACCTTAGTAGGATCCTTCCCTGAGAAAGCTCCACCACCATGTCTTGCATATCCGCCATATGTGTCAACAATTATCTTTCTTCCTGTGAGACCAGAGTCTCCCTGTGGACCACCAACAACAAATCTACCTGTTGGATTAATAAAGTACTTTGTGTTTTCATCTAGAAGCTCTGCTGGTATTACAGGCTTTATTACATACTCCATTATATCCTTTTCAATAGTTTCATGGCTTACATCTGCACTATGCTGAGTGGAAATAACAACCGCATCAACTCTAACGGGCTTATCCCCATCATACTCTATTGTAACCTGAGATTTTCCGTCAGGTCTTAGGTAGTTAACAGTCTTATTCTTTCTAATTTCACTTAACTTATATGATAGCTTGTGAGCTAAAGTGATAGGCATTGGCATTAACTCTGGAGTCTCATCACAAGCATAGCCAAACATCATACCTTGGTCTCCTGCTCCAATTGCCTGCAACTGTTCCTCATTCATCTCACCTTTTTTTGCTTCAAGTGCCTTGTCAACACCCATTGCGATATCTGCTGACTGTTCATCTATAGATGTTAGAACCGCGCAAGTGTCACAGTCAAATCCATACTTTGCCCTATCATATCCTATTTCTCTTATTGTGTTTCTAACTATCTTTGGAATATCAACATAGCACTGAGTAGAAATTTCACCCATAACCATAACCATACCTGTAGCTACTGCAGTTTCACATGCGACTCTAGCCTGTGGATCCTGTTCATAAATGGCATCTAGTATTGAATCAGATACCTGGTCACAAATTTTGTCAGGATGTCCTTCTGTTACTGACTCTGACGTAAATAGTCTTTTTGACATTTTCTATACCCCCAAAATAATAATATTTGTTTGGATTTCTACCGCTTATAATCTGTAAATTATTCAGCAAAAGCAGCACAACTCCGATTAACAGTAAAAAACTGTTAATCACTTCATTGAGGTAATTTTCATTATTTATGCAATAAAAAAACCTCTTTACGAGGTTTGTCATGTTTATCAATGCAATATACAATGAACACCCCTCATCTTTCAGGCAAAGCCTGTAGGAATTGGCACCATACAAATTAATGCTGGTTGCCAGGTTTCATCGGGCCATTCCCTCCACCTATCTTGATAAGGATAAATATTTTCTTTTCATATTAATTTAACCATGAAATTGCATAAAGGTCAATACATATATTAATATTTTATGTAATTTATTTACAACACCAAAATGCTTTTAACGCCAATTGTCGAATTAAAAATATAGATAGGGAGTCTTATCAATTAAAAGTAGAAAACTCTAAATGCTACTTGTTATTTGTCTTATCCATAAATCTGTCAATATTAATTACAAATCTCTCATGCTGACCTTCTCCAATTTTTTCTCTGTCATCAAATGCCTCAACTGTGAAAATTAATTTTTTTCCATCCACCTCTGTAAGCGTAGCCCGAGCAGAAACATTCATTCCTAATGGGGTTGCTGCTATATGTCTAATATTTATCATAGTTCCAACTGTACTACACTCCCTTGATAAACATTCTTGTATAGCAATTGTTGCTGCCTTTTCCATAAGTGACACCATCGCTGGAGTAGCAAAAACTTCTAATGCTCCACTACCCATTTCCCTTGCAGTATTAGTACTATCAACCGTCGTTTGTGCAATTCCTACCATTCCTATTTTGAAATCCATAAATATGTCCATGTCCCCCATTCTACACAAGATCTACATGACAGAAATGACATGGACTTGACACCTCCTTTAAATTTATTAGTAATTTATTTCAGCTTTTCCTCTTGAAAAATGTTCTATATCTACAAATTAAGGGTCTGCTCTATGTATGAGCAAACCCTTTAACTTTTTTTTAAAAATCATATAACTACGATGCTAATAACCATTAACCTTCTAACTGAGGCTTTACTGATGAATCTAAAACAACTCCGTCAAAAATAGCTTCAAACTCAGCTCCTTCAACTTTTTCTTTTTCAAGGAGAACCTGTGCTAGTCTATTGAGCTTGTCAATATTCTCTTTCAACAGATTTATTGTCTTTTCATAGGCACTATCTATAATTAATTTAACTTCATTGTCAATAATACCTGCAATCTCATCACTTATGTTACTAGTGTGACCATAATCACGACCAAGGAAGACCTCGTCATTCTCATTACCAAAAATCATATTACCTAGCTTATCACTCATACCATACTTTGTAACCATATTTCTTGCAATCTGATTAACTTTTTTCAAGTCACTTGATGCACCTGTACTTACTTCATCCATAATAATTTCTTCAGCAGCTCTTCCTCCTAAAGCAATTATTATCTCTTCAATAAGCTGCGATTTGGTATGATAGCTCTTATCCTCTTGAGGCCTGCTCGCTGTATAACCACCAGCCATACCAGCAGGAATAATAGATACTCTATCCACCTTTTGAGTTTTAGAAACAAGCTTAATTGCTATTGCATGACCAGCCTCATGAAATGCAGTAACTTTTTTATCTATTTCACTCATAACACGGCTCTTCTTTTCAGGTCCCATCATAACCTTAAAAGCAGCTTCCTTTATCTCTTCATGGCTTATTTTTTTCTTGTTAGCTCTAGCTGCAAGTAAAGCAGCCTCATTTAACAAATTCTCTAAATCGGCACCAGTAAATCCAGGAGTAATTCTTGCTAAATCATCTAATTTCACGCCCTCATCCAGTGGCTTTCCTCTGGAATGAACTTTAAGAATTTGCTCTCTACCTTTTATATCAGGCAAACCAACAACAACTCGTCTATCAAAACGTCCAGGTCTTAATAATGCAGGATCAAGGATGTCTGGTCTATTTGTAGCGGCAAGAATTATAACGCCTTCATTAATCCCAAATCCATCCATTTCTACAAGTAATTGGTTTAGAGTCTGTTCTCTTTCATCATGACCGCCACCCATTCCTGCTCCTCTATGTCTACCAACTGCGTCAATTTCATCAATAAATACAATACATGGAGCATTCTTTTTTGCTTGTTCAAAAAGGTCACGTACACGTGAAGCTCCAACACCTACAAACATTTCAACAAAGTCTGAACCACTTATGCTGAAAAACGGAACTCCAGCTTCACCAGAAACCGCCTTTGCTAATAATGTTTTACCTGTTCCAGGAGGTCCTACCAAAAGAACACCTTTTGGTATTCTTGCTCCAAGCTCCACAAATTTCTTTGGTGCTTTTAGAAACTCAACAATTTCTGCAAGCTCTTCTTTTTCCTCATCAGCTCCAGCAACATTTTCAAATGTAACCTTTTTCTTGTCATCAACAGAAAGCTTAGCACGGCTTTTGCCAAAAGACATAACCCTATTGCCACCGCCGCCTCCCTGTGACTGCTGTATAAAGAAGAACCATATTAAAATAAGTATAATAATAAACCCAATTGTCGGCAATATAGAAATCCACCATGGCGCTTGTGGAGGCGTGACAACATTGAATCTTTCAATCAGTTTTTTTTCGTAAGCCTCGGTAAATCTATTAGATGCAGAAGTAACATCAGGCGGAACAACAACTACAAACTTCGTAACCTTACTATTCTCTTCTATTGGTTTTTTTAGCACCACAGTAGCAGTGTCAGTTTGAAGATCTATACTCTTAACATTACCTGCACTTACCTGTGTCAACAAATCTGAATAAACCATTTTTGATGGATTGTCAGTTGTTTGAAAGAACGTAATTATTACTATAATTACTATAAAAATAATTATATAAAAACTGATACCCTTAATATATTTCAAAAAACTCCCTCCTTATAATAGCCAAGGTACCAAATCCCAACTCGCAAGTCATTACTTGAAAACTATAAATATATATTTCAAACCTACGTTTCTAATTTGGTCTAAACTTAATTGCAAATTTTTCAATTATAAAGCTATAAAAATCTCAATATTAAACTAAGTTTTTAAATTAATACAGTATATATTATATTAGCATATACATTTATAAAACACAATAAAGTGAATTTTATCATTGAATTGTGAAATCATTTCATATAAACATCTTTTCTGAGTATACAAACCTCAGGAATATTTCTATATTTACCACCATAATCTAAGCCATACCCAACTACAAACTCATCAGGAATTTCAATTCCTTTATAATCAACCTGTACAAACGCCTTTCTTCTTGAAGGTTTATCTAAGGCTGCACATATTTTTACACTAAGAGGACCTCTGGTTTTAAGTAACTCTACGAGATGATTCAATGTAAGCCCAGTATCTATAATATCTTCCACAATTAGCACATGTTTACCATCAATATTTGTATCGACATCTTTTATAATTTTAACAACCCCTGATGATTTAGATGAATTCCCATAACTAGATACTGACATAAAATCCAAGTCAACAGGAATTGTTATTTCCCTCGCCAAATCAGCAAGAAATATAAACCCACCCTTCAATACTCCAATTATAACTAGCTCCTTGCCCTCATAGTCTTTAGATATACGACTTGCTAATTCTTTGACTTTTTTATCAAGCTCTTCCTTTGAAATTAAAACACGTTCAATTGCGCCCATCATATATGACTAATCCCCCTTAATTATTGTTACAGATTGTTGTGAATAGTTAAATAAATTATTTACCTTTTAATTTATATTATCAAAAATCATAACAGCTACACAAAATATTCCAATACCTACAGACAGCCTAGCTTTTATTTATACTTTCAAAATAAATCATCAACACAGATTTAGTATTATCAGTTACTTTATATTTATCACTAGTTTTATTTCCTATAATCCAAATAATCTCCTTATTTTTGGCAATCAAAGGAAATTTACTTCTCTGCTCTCTATTAATTTTTTTGTCAATAAAGTACTCTTTCAGTTTCTTTGTGCCATTTGAATTTAATGGTTTAAAAATATCACCATCTCGTCTATTTCTTACCACAATATCTAAAATTGTTTCCGATTCAAAATTTTTTAAATCAAAAAATTCTGTATAAACACCTTTATTTTCATTAACAAATTTTCGACAGCTTTCATTAGTGTCAAAGTTAATTACCTGTGCGACAACAGCTTCAATATCATTTAAAACTGTTCTTCCAGGGATTATCAACTTATATTCAAAATATTCTTCTTTTTCTTCTTCCTGCTTTTTAATAAGTATAGATGAATATGATTTCACTGCCACCATTCCATGAGGAATATCTATACGAGAACCTGTTTGTCCCTCTCTAACTAACCACATAAGCTTGTCAATATGATTAAAACCTATGCCTATAATACTCCCACAGCTATTTAATATGGCAATTCTAATGACTCTGCCTAAAATAGCAGGATGCATTTCTATTAGTTCGGATAAGTTTAATTCAACAGAATTTATATCTTTTTTTATACAAGACTTTTGATAGGCTATTTCAGCATTATACCGTAAAAAATCCTCATCTGTCACTACTATTTTAGATAATCTTAATAAATTTTCTGTAATATCTATTCTAGCTGCATTATTAATTTCCGGTAGTACCTTGAGTCTAATCCTATTTCTAAAGTAGTCTGTGTGCATATTTGAACTATCTGTAACAGCCTCGAGACCATTTTCATTAACGTAACTCTCAATTTGTTCCCTATCTATATCCAATAATGGTCTTATTATATTATCTCTTTTATACTCTATTCCTTTAAGGCCTTCTAAACCAGTACCTCTAAAAATACGCATGAGTATAGTTTCTGCCTGGTCATTTTTTGAATGGGCAACAGCAATTTTGGTTGCGGAATTTTCTGCTGCAACTCTGTTAAACTCTTCATATCTTGCATTTCTTCCCGCTTCTTCAATCGAAATCTTTTCATTTTTCGCCTTTTGGGCTATATCAACTCTTTTTATATGTAAACTAAGTCCTAGTGATTGGCAAAAATCATTTACAAACTCCTCATCTCTAGTAGCTTCTAAACCTCTAAGCATGTGATTAATGTGGACAGGATAAAGCCTCAAATCTAAGTCGTTAGATATATAATGCAAAATATGGAGTAAGCATACAGAGTCATATCCTCCTGATATTCCCACAACTATGCCTTCTCCATATTTAATTAAGTCATTTTTATTAATTGTATCAAGAACCTGCTTTAACATTATAATATCCTTTTCCAACTAACTTATTGTCTGAATTTTTCTAAATTAGCAAATTTTGTATATTGCCCAAGCCATACCAATTCCACCGTTCCTGTTGAACCGTTTCTGTGCTTTGCAATTATAACCTCAGCTATATTTTTCTTTTCAGTCTCAGGGTTGTAGTAATCGTCCCTGTATAAGAACATTACAATATCAGCATCCTGCTCTATAGCTCCTGATTCTCTGAGGTCACTAAGGATAGGCCTATGGTCAGTTCTAGTTTCAGGCGCACGGCTTAACTGAGATAAGCAAATAACAGGAACATTTATTTCCTTCGCCAATATTTTAAGGGAACGGGATATTTCTGATATCTCCTGTTGCCTATTCTCTCCGCCTTTTTTACCACTACCCTGCATAAGCTGTAAGTAATCTATAACTATCAAACCCAAATTATGTTCCAGCTTAAGGCGTCTACATTTTGCCCTTATTTCAGTAATAGACACACCGGGTGTATCATCAATATATATTGGTGCTTCAGATAATGGAGCCAAGGCCTTAGCAACCTTTTGCCAATCATTATCCTCAAGCTTTCCAGTTTTCATTCTGTTACTGTCCACCATTGCTTCACTGCAAAGTATTCTGTTTACCAACTGGTCCTTTGACATTTCAAGGCTGAATACAGCTACGGGTACATGACTATGTACCGCTGCATTCTGTGCTAAATTTAATGCAAAAGCTGTTTTTCCCATTGCAGGACGTGCAGCTATTAAAATCAAGTCAGAATTATGAAGACCTGAGGTCTTAAAATCTAAATCGTTGAATCCAGTGGGTATTCCAGTAATATTGCCTTTATTGTTATACATCTCTTCTAAATTATTAAAAGTATCTACAAGTACATCCTTTATAGGTACAAAGCCTTGGGAACTTCTTTTCTGTAGGATGTCAAATACGCTTTGCTCAGCCCTATCAAGAATATAGGACACCTCTTCTGAAGCATTAAAGCCCATATCAACTATATCAGAGGAAGCCTTAATAAGCTTTCTAAGGAGAGCTTTCTCTTCTACAATCTTTGAGTAATTTCTTACATTTGCTGTTGTAGGTACCTCTGTTGCAATGTTTGATAAGTACTCAAGTCCACCTACCAGCTCCAACTTCCCATGTAGCTTTAGACGTTCTGATACCGTAATCAAATCAATAGGTTGAGCTTTGTCAAACAACTCTATAATAACATTATAAATTTCTCTATGATCAGGTCTATAAAAATCCTCTGGTTTCAAAATTTCCATTACTACAGGAACTACTTCTTTATCAATAAGCATTGACCCTAGTACTGATTGTTCTGCCTCTATACTCTGAGGGGGAATTCTGCCTAGAGAACCTATATCCATTGCATCTTCCACCATTTCCATTAATTTTTACTTGAAGTGCTTATTTAAAGGCTTTCTATCTTAACAGTAAATTTTGAGCTTATCTCTGGATAGAGTTTAACCTCTACTTCAAAAGTACCAACTGACTTAAGTGAATCTGGCATTACTAGCTTCTTTTTATCAATTTCAAGCTTTTGCTGTGTCTTCATTGCTTCTGCAATATCCTTACTTGTAATAGATCCAAAAAGCTTACCATTATCTCCAGCTTTCACCTTTAATGTGAGCGTTATATCTTTAATTTTTTTAGCCATTTCCTTTGCCTGAGCTATCTCTCTTTCCTTTTTCTGTGCCTCGGCTTCCTTCTTGGTTTTCATTATATTTACATTAGTAGCACTAGCCTCAACAGCTAGCCCTCTTGGAAATAGAAAATTCCTAGCATATCCATCGCTGGCTTCCACCATTTGTTCTTTTTTCCCTAAGCCTTTTACATCTTCCTTTAATATAACCTTCATTTGTTTACCTCCTGTAGAAATAAATATTAACCACAAATATATTCCCTATAAATAACAAATTCTTGTATTTTAAGAGTATAGTGAGCTCTATTCTTTATTTAAGCTTTCAATATACTCATGTATTGCACTCTTCAGTCTTTCTCTAGCATCTTCAATTGTTACATTTTCAAGCTGAGCTCCTGCAACTGTCATATGTCCTCCGCCGCCAAGCTTCTCCAAAATCATCTGCACATTTATTTCGCCAAGAGACCTTCCGCTTATTATTATCTCACCTTCTTTAGAGCTAAGTACAAATGCTGCTATCAGTCCCGATAGACTTAATAGCTGATCTGCTGCTTGAGCAGCAATAAGCTGGGCGTTCTTTATGTTAGATGGACAAATAGATATTGCAATATTATCATACACTACTTCTGCGTCTTTGACTATATTTGAAATCGTAATGTATGTTTTCAAATCATTTTGGAAAAGCTGCTTAACCGATACTGTATCAACACCCTGTCGCCTTAAATATGAAGCCGCCTCAAAGGTTCTGACACCTGTCTTGAAAATAAAGTTTTTGGTATCCACAACAATTCCGGCATATAATGCCTCTGTTTCTATGCTCGTAAGCCTGATTTTTTCCTCTAAATACTGCATTAGCTCTGTAACAAGCTCACAGGTTGAAGACGCATAAGTTTCATGATAAGACAGAACAACGTCTTGAATATAATCAGCACCCCTTCTGTGATGATCTATTACAACTATTTGGTCTGTCATCTTGAGCAACTCCGGCGTTTCTGTAAAGCCAGGTCTATGAGTATCAAGAACTATTAGCAGAGTTTTCTTAGTTATTATATCAAGAGCCTCATTTCTGCCAACGAACACATTGCTGTATTCTGTTTCCTTGCCAAGCTTATTTAGTACAGCGTCTATATTGGGATTAGAATGATTTAATACAATATTAACTCTCTTATCTCTGCTCTTTACTATTCTATATATACCCAATGCAGCACCCAAACAATCGATATCAGCATTTTCATGCCCCATTATCAAAACAGAAGGTGCCTGGTCAATTAATCCTCTTAAAGCATACGCTATTACCCTTGCCTTTACTCTTGTACGTTTCTCTAGTTCTCTAGTACGTCCACCAAAAAATCTAAAGTTATCTCCATCTTTAATAACAACATGGTCTCCGCCTCTACCTAAAGCTATGTCAATACTTGCATTTGCGTTTTGCATATTTTCAAGTATAGTTGGAGCATTTATACCCATTCCTATGCTAAGAGTAACAGGAATTTTGTTACCAAAATTAATTTCCTTCACTGTTTCAAGTATTTCAAATTTTTTCTCTTCAAGCTCTTTTAAATATTTAAACGCGAATAAACATAGAAACTTGTCTCTCTCAAATTTTTTAAGAATACCACCAGTATGAACTAACCAGCCAGCAATACTTTTTTCTATCTCTGCCATCATTTGTGGTCTTTTAGAATCTTCTAGACTCTGCATTAAATCATCATAATTATCTATTACAATTAAACCTACTGTGTTTTTATTATCCTCATACCTTTGTCTTTCATTTATCAAATCTGTATTATCAATAAAATACAACATAACAATAATACTATGTTCTGTATTATCATCATCGATTTTCACTAAGCTGCCTAAAATAGTATAAAAGTGATTATTTATGGTAGCATCCTTAGAGATATTGATACAATCTCCTTCTGCTATCTCAGGTCTTATATCAGAAACAATTTCTGCTATGGTTTTTTGAAGAAATTTATCATCGTCAAACATACCCTTAAAGGAAGAATTGTACCATACAGCAGTTCCGTCTAATTCTGCCAAAACCAACGGCATAGGAAAATTGAGCAACGTATCCTTCGTTGCACAATCAATATTAAAAGTCAAAGTCTCTATGTATTTTGCTATTTCTCGATTTCTGATATGAGTTGATTTGTAATTGTAAATAACTAAAAAAACAAACACTACATATCCCGGAATAGACATTAATGGATTTAATATTGTAATTATCACAACAAGAAATAGTATTACCCAAAGGTAAAAACCAGCCTTTGGTATAAAAATTCGTGATAGTTTTTTGCTATCCATTTTAAATCTCCCTAAATCAAGCTCCTTGTTTTTTTACACGAGTGCCGTTGAGATGCTTTGAAAGCTCAGATAAATCACCATAGTACTTCTCAACATCGTGGTTCTCAACAAGACCAAGCCTAATCTTATTCTCAATTTTTTTTTCTACTGCCCTATAATTAATACCAAATCTTTTCCCTAGAAGATAACATATTAAAATAATATTAGCTAAAGTGTCAGCTAAAGTTTCTGATACTTCTTCTTGAATACCATTTACCAATGCTTTAAAAAGATTTGCAACATCAGTAAGCAGTTCACTTTTTAGCCATTCAATGATTTTAATATTTCTTGTAATATCAATCTGGTTGTCAAACAAAGCCATAGTGTCACCCCACGAAGGTAATTTACAATTTTTGTAATGTAAATTATACCACTTATACAACCAAATAGCTTTATTTCCCATCATTTATTAATAGATACCAACTTTTTATTACCAAAATCGATTTGCTCGTTATTATACCAGAAATTATAAATTCCCGAATGTAGGGTAAGAACCTACAAACCTGTAAAACGAAGTTTTCCTTTTTATCATAGTGAGTGCATCATAGACATCCTGATCCTCAATATGTCCATCTATATCAATAAAGAATATATACTGTCCCAGCTCATTTTTCGCAGGTCTAGACTCAATCCTTGTCATGTTTATATCCCACAAGCTGAATATGTCCAAAATTTTGTATAAGCTTCCTGGTTTATTTTCAGTCGAGAACACTATTGATGTTTTGTCCCTTCCTGTTTTCTTTTTTAATACTTTAGATATAATAACAAACCTAGTAAAGTTATTTTTTGCATCTTGAATATTATTAGCTAATATATCAAGACCATATGTTTTAGCTGCAATACTAGATGTAACAGCCGCATATGTACCATCTGCACAAGCTACTCTTTGTGCTGCTTTAGAAGTACTGTCCTCCTCTATCTGAATTGCGCTTTGAAATATATTCCCAAGATAATTCCTACACTGCCCAAGTGGCTGAGGGTGTGAAATTATAGCCCTGATATCCTCTATTTTTGTGCCTTTTTTTGCCACAAGATTAAGGTTTATAGGAATTATATGCTCATCAATTATATATAAACCATCCTCCTTAGCAAGGACATCTAACGTCACATTAATTGCACCCTCTAGCGAATTTTCTATTGGTACAATCGCCTCATCAATATCATCCTGTTTTAGTCCAAGAAGTACCTCCTGAATAGTATAAAAGTCTTTTAAAACATATGAGGCTACCTCTGAGTCATTTATTTTTGCTTGTGATTCAATATAAGTCTGAACAGCCTCATGTGAAAAAGTCCCCTGTGGACCTAGAAACCCTATTATTTTCTCCATCTAATTCTTGTATCCATCCTTTTAAATGTTTTAATTAAAACTGTCCCCATAGTAATATATAATATCATTCTTTTCCAAGATTTCCAACTGTATTTACTATAAAGGCAGTATATATACTTTGGAATGAGATAATTCCAGAGAAATTATTAGCATTGTGAATAAAGAAAAATACATATATTTCAACGCTTAAATAATATTTACATTTGCTGGTACTCAAGTACTTTTTTACTCCACATAAACACTACCAAAACAAAGCACAGTAAAATCACAGGCTTTGTTTTGGTAGTCTTCAAGGCAATTACTCTCAGCGAAATATCTGATGATATAGGCCAATAGTTTTTTTGAGATTACTCCAACCAACACGGTCATAAATCGTAAAAGTGTCTTGTTTATTCTAATGACGTTTCCTTTTCCGAACTCATCGCTTGTTCTTCAAGTTCCTCATCACTAATCTTCAAATTTACTATTTGCAGCGCTTCCTCATACATTTCACTTGGAACCATAATTTGAATTGGTATACAAGGACCTAGGACAATCTGTAATAGTCCACTATCAAGCAAATCATAATCCTTACCCTTTCCAATGCAAATAATTCCATTCTGTGTTAGCTTTCCTTTAATGACATTAAACTCAAACTCATTATCTGCCGTAGTTAAATATACCCAATTATTAGCATTTTCTCGCTCGAGCTTTAGCCTTTCATCAGCACTCATATTTTCTTGATTAGTATCCATAACTACCACCTTCCTTGAAAAACTGCCTTTAATTACCTACCTATATATTACCACTAATACTACTATTTTTATAGTTATAATATTTAAACTTTTGATATCAGCTGATTTTTCGTTACCATTCAGCCTTTTATAGTACACTGTACAGCACATACTTTTATAAACTTATAAACTATATATTAGGGCTGAATAGTAACAATTTTTCAAAGTTTAATACTGCTTTAGCTTAAATTAATAGTAATTATTATTTGGCAGCTTATATTTTTAAAGTAGCTATAGCTTACTCAATCCTTAGAATCTATATCGTCTTCGAACTCTTTTTTATCATCAGATGGTGCTAGCTCTTTTGAGAATTCTGCTAAAAACCCCGATTTATATATGTTATTAATTGAGAGTCTGTTATTAGGAAAAGCACTAAATGCCCTTATAGCTATATATACTAAAAAATATGCGAAAGTCATTATTAATCCAGCAAGAAGACCCGTTGCCTGTCCGTCAATAAAAGGCATACTGAATATTATTAAAATTATGCTTAATAAAACTACCCATGAACTATATGGATACCCTTTCAACTGACATTTGCCGTCTGGTGGGCATCCATTTCTTTTGCGTAGGTGGATGTGAGCAGCCATAATTACTGCATAGGTAAATAACAGGGCAAAACCTCCTGCGCTTGTTAGAAACATATATACCTTTGGAACCAACATTCCAAAACCCAAACCCAAAAGCATAGAAAATCCAGAAAAAAGTATTCCTCGTTTTGGCACCTCCTGCTTGTCTATTAACCACTTAGGTGCAAGACTTTCATCCGCAAGAGATCTCATCATTCTTCCAAGTCCAAACATAGCTGCTAACATTGTTGAAAGAATTGCAGTAATCAATACAAAATTTATACCTGTACCTGCCCAACCAATTCCCCATCTATTGAGTGCTGTTACCATCGGACTTACATTTTCATTCAGTTCTGAAGTAGCAACTAACGGCAACATTACTATAACAGAAACTATATAAAATCCCACTAGGCAAATAACTGTATACTTAATTGCCTTTGGTACATTCTCTTTAGCATTATCACATTCTGATGCTGCCAAGCCAATAACTTCAAAGCCCGCATATGCAAACATAACTATAAGCATACTTCCGGCTATACCTTTTATTCCCCCAGGCATAAATTCTTCCTTAGCCAACTCTCCTAATCCAACTTGAGCAATTCCTGGAACAAAGCCAATTATCAGCAATAATGCTAAAATTATAAAGGAAGCTATTGCAAGAAGCTTAATTACAGCCAATCCACTCTCCAGCTTGCTCAACTTGTCAGCTCCCAATAAATTAAGCAGAGTAACGCTAATTATAATTACACTTCCTAATAATAGTATTGATATATTGGGGAACCATTCTCTTATGAGTATTGATACTGCTGCAGCTTCGCTGGACATGGCAAGAACCATTCCTGTCCAATAAACCCACCCTACAATAAAACCTGCACCTTTTCCAAAAGCTTGTGCCGTAAAAGTTCTAAAAGAGCCAGAATCAGGATTGGCAACTGTCATTTCAGATAAAGCTGTCAATATAAAATAAACCAGTATTCCTCCAATTATATATGAAATCAATATTGAGGGGCCAGCTGCATTAATTGCTATTGATGACCCAACAAAAAACGAACCCCCTATTACGGTTCCTACTGCCATCATAGTTAGTTGCCATGCGGATAGACCTTTATTTTTTGTTTTATCCATAATAAATTCATGCCTCCACACAAACACGTAAAATAAAACTCCTAAAAAAATGTTTTATTAACCTATTATTCCTTAATAAAAGAAATACATTCTACAAAAGTCTCTTCTATTTAATTCCATTGGTTAACAGGCATAGAAACATTGATTTAATTAAACATATCTGTCAAAATAGAAAAGAACAAATGTGCTGGTGAATATTTCTCATCCCAAATTTATTGGAGGTTAAAAGATATGAGTTTTAATGGATTTACAGCAGACGCTCTTAAATTTCTTTATGAAAATAGAATGCGTAATGAAAAAATTTGGTATGATAGCCATAAAGATATCTATAAAGAAAAGGTTTATAATCCTTTCGTTGAGTTAATAAACGAATTGTCTCCAACTATGATGGAAATTGACAGTCAATTAATAACCGTTCCTTCAAAAATTATTTCCAGAGTTCGTAGAGATACTCGCTTTACTAAAGATAAGACCATGTATAGAGATAATGTTTGGTTTGTTTTCTTGAGAGATAAAAGCAT
Organism: Bacillota bacterium; assembly: GCA_023395575.1. GTDB lineage: Bacteria > Bacillota > Clostridia > Acetivibrionales > DSM-1351 > Ruminiclostridium. The sequence goes on along the minus strand of JAEWZA010000321.1, from coordinate 4,199 downwards.
TATGTCAACTTCACCCTGTTACTGGTTTGAGCTCAACCAACGTGGCTCAAGCTATGGAATTGGTTATTATGGTGCTCAAACAAGCTCTATGGCAAATATGCGTGATATGATTATTAATAATCATCCTTATTTTTTTAAAGCACTTAAATGCTATGAAGGCCAGGATAAATTTGTAATAGGCGGAGATATGTATAAAAGAAGTAAGTTTCCTGAGCAGCCAGAAAATTTAAGAACCTGGTTAGACAGAAAAAATATTTACTTTGAATGTGTTCAAAACGACTTTAATTTAGCCTTTTCTAATGAATTACCTGACGTGCTTAAAAAGAGTTTCCTACAGCTAAAACCAATTTATGATTTCCTGTGTATGGTTGAGGCTCAGTAGATAACTCTGTTGAAGGCATAAAGAAATACCGTTAGAATATCCTCTAACGGTATTTCTATTGTTGTTATATAAGTTTAGTCTGTAGTAAATGGGAGCAAAGCAATATGTCTTGCTCTCTTTATTGCAGTTGTTAACTGACGTTGGTGTTTTGCACAGTTTCCTGATATTCTTCTAGGAAGAATCTTACCTTTTTCAGAAACATACTTTCTGATCTTAGCAACATCTTTGTAATCTATATCAGTAGCTTTATCAACACAGAATGAGCAAACTTTTCTTTTAGCTCTTCTCATTCTCATGCCGCCTTTTCCTTCGCCCTTATCATAAGAATCTCTATCATTTCTTTTATTATCTCTCTTAGGTCCTGGCATTTAAATGTTCTCCTTTCAAGTGCAAATATAATAGCACTTATTATCATTTATAAACAACTGGTTAATTCATACTTTAGTACATAATGCAAGTTGGCTATTCCAACATTACTTATGTCAAGCAAATTACCAAACAACGCAAGCTGGAAACCAACATTGCTATGTTAATTAAAAAGGTAATTCGTCATCCTCATCCATTGGATAAAATCCATCACCTGATGCCGCTGGTGTATCTGAATAAGCTTTTTGTGATGAACCGCCATAATTCCCTCCAGCATCTCCACTTCTCTTGCTGTCAGCAAAATAAGTCTCATCTGCTACTACTTCAGTAACATAGTGGCGCTTACCTTCATTGTCATCCCAGGTTCTAGTCTGAATTCTTCCAACAACAGCTACCTGCTGTCCTTTTGTGAAATACTTGCCACAAAATTCAGCTGTCTTGCTCCATGCGACAACATTAATGAAATCAGCCTGTGGTTGCCCCTCTTGTGCAAAGCGTCTGTTTACGGCAATTGTAAAGCTTGCAACTGCAGTATTATTACCACTAGTATACCTAAGCTCAGGGTCCTTTGTAAGTCTACCCATTAAAATAACTTTGTTCATATATCCACCTATTAATCCTTATTTATTATGATATACTTAAGAATTCCTTCAGTGATTTTATACACTCTTTCTAATTTAGCAGGAAAATCTGGACTTGATGAAAAATTCACAAGTACGTAGTAACCTTCGTTCCTGTCTTTAATCTCATAAGCTAGCTTTCTCTTACCCCACTCATCAACACTTTCAATTTGAGCAGAAGCCTCAATCATAGCTTTGAACTTTTCAACAAGAGCTTTTGTGTTTTCTTCTCCAACCTCTGGATTGATAATAAAGATAGTTTCATACTTCTTTAACATTATTGGTCACCTCCCCTCGGACTCAACGGCTCTGTCACATGAGTACAGAGCAAGGATGTAAAATATTATATTTAACATACAATTAAGTATTTTAACATATAAAAGTACAATTAACAAGCTTAATTTTCAGCATTTTTCAATATTTTTTCAAGGCTTTTTATTAAATACTCATTATCTTCTCTTGCTTTTACTGCAATTCTAAAAAAAGAGTCATTTAACCCTATGTAGTCAGCACAGGAGCGAATAAGTATCCCTTGCTTCTCTAAAGCTCTCTGTAAATGCTTATTTTCAGACTTAAAAAGAATATAGTTTGCTTCTGAATTAAATACCTTTAATCCAAGCATTCGTAGTCTTTCAATTAAGTATTCCCTATTTTGTTTAATAATTATTTTTGTTTGATTGACGTAATCGGTTTCTTTAAGTGCCGCAACACCACATTTTTGTGCTATTACTGATACACTCCAAGGCTGTCCTGCACTATAAATATTATTAATAATCTCTTTGCTAGAGCATATACCATAGCCTAGACGTATTCCTGCCATTGCGTAAATTTTTGTAAATGCCTTAAGTACAATTACATTGTCATAGCCTTTAAGTTCATTAACTATACTAAACTTTTGTGAATTGTCAAGAAAATCAATAAAGCACTCATCAACCACCAAAAAGGTATTATTTAATTTACACCTATGGGCAATTGACAGCACTAATTCCTTCTCAATAGGAACACCTGTAGGATTATTAGGATTGCATAAAAACATTAGGTCAACATCCGTTGATAACATATCTAATATCGCTTCATCAATAATAAACCCATTGGCTTCACTCAAATAGTGGTATTTTATTGTACTATTGACTGTTTCTACTGCCTGCTGGTATTCTGAGAAGGTGGGGGCTGGTAAAAGGCTCACCTTAGGTTTTATTACAGCCGCAATCCTGTAAATTATATCTGCCGCACCGTTTCCGCATACAATATTATCTTTAGGCACATTTTCATATATTGATATTTCATCTATCAATTCTCTGCACAATGGGTCTGGATAATTGCTGAAAGCATCTATGTTATCTATAATTGCTCTTTTTACTGCAGGAGGCATTCCTAAAGGATTAACATTCGAAGAGAAGTCTATGATTTTTTTATTTTCTGGTATATCTCTCTTACTGTAAATATCTCCGCCATGAGTCAATTGCTTCATTTCTTACCTCCACTAATTGTTCCTGATATAGCTATAAAGCATCATTTTAAAAATTCTAGAAATAGCCTCTTACAAATTTCTGTATTATCAATATCTGCATTTTCATCATCTTTACGCTTATAGAATATATAAAAGAAATTGTCTCTAGCTTTGTCTTTCGCTTTAATTGATGACGCAATGTCAAACTTCGCCACCTTATCACCATCTTTTGTTTTAAAAACAATATTCGTTGCAGAAAAATCAGGCTTACTAAATCCACTGTTAAACTGTGAAGCCATCAATATAATAAAATCACATTCTATTTTCTTCTCATCAGCATATTCCTTTAAGCAGTTTATAACCTTTAATATATCATTTTTTTGCTTTCTTTGGACATTCTTAGATTTCGTGTCTAATTCCTTATCCTCAAGCTCAATTACTTCTTTTTGAATTTTTCCAATTAACTCTTCATCAATTACCCAAGAAGTAGTACTTGTAGCCAAATAATTAGCAGTAGCTTCCATTGCCTTTTCAAAACGCTTTAGTAGCTCTCCGCCTTCAGACATATCTAAAAAGAAAGCCTTATATTCTGCTTCTAATTTCCATATTGGATGTCTACGTTTGTTACGATCAAAAAATTCTTCACTTAATTCATTGGGAAATACATTTTTCATAAGATAAATAATATCATCATCACACATAAATTTTATTGATAGATTTTTACCAAAGTTCAGTCCTTCTTTTCCTAATGATTCTAATGAGAATAATTTCTTTTTCTTAAAATCCATCTTAATACTTAAATGAGAGATAATATGTTGTAATATATAACTTTCGTATAGAACAATTGGATGATTTTGAATCCATTTACGTTCAGCATCATGTGCATATACCACATTTTCTATAACACTTACTGCATTTTTATAATATCCTAACTCGAACTCTTCTTCTGTTTTAATCACTGTAAGAGAAGTTAGTAAACGTTCATAATCAATATTTACCGTATCAAAGCCAGTAATAAAAGCATCCCTAATTAAATAATCCAATTTATCAACATCTATAACTTTTGAGTTTAATAAGGAGATAAAACAATTCTTTAAACTTCTTTCTTCATCAATTACTGAATATTTATAACCTGTAATACATCTCGCAAAAAACTCTCTTTCATTTTTATCTTTAAAAAATTTAATAAACTCTCTGAGGCCTAAAATGGCACTCATAATTTCATGTGGTGCAGCTGCTGCACTTTTCTCAATTGGAATATCATTTAAAAAATCATCACTTCCGACTATCTTAACTAATTCATTATGTAATAATCCATATCCCTTATTCTCATCTAAATAGAATTTCTCACCTGTATGTGAGAATGGAGCATGTCCAACAT
>JAEWZA010000235.1 GCA_023395575.1 Bacillota bacterium | reverse complement strand
GTTTATGGTGGTTAAAAAATAAAACGCTGTATCTAAGTGATATTTTATTTTTTTCGGTTAGCTACGATCAAATAAATAGCGTTTTCCCGAATAAGGAACACTATGAATTAATGGAACAGCTTACAGGAGTAAAATTCAATAAAAACATTACTGCTTTACCAAATATTTATTACAGACCCTCAACTTTAAATAAAGAAGGGATGATGCCTGCTCTATGGTTTTCTGACACTTTGGTTGTTAAAGTGTCGAGAAAAAATGATGAAAATTATGAGGAATGGAAGGAAAAATCATGTAAACAATTAATATTTAAAAGAGGAAAACTACAGGAAATAAAGCAGTATTAGATTCTAATTAATTTAAAATTATTTATTTTATGGAAAAGAAAAAATTAACAAGAAAAAGTTTGGATGAATTGGCAAAGGAAATGCCTACAATTAATGAAAATATGCAGAGATCATTTATTGGTGGAGACATCTTTTATGATCAAAGTGGTAATTTCTTAGGAAATTTTGGGCCAGGAGATGCCTTTAAAGTTATCTCTGATTCTGAATATGATGATTTAGTACAATATGGAATTAATCCTAATAGAACTTACGGCGTAAGTTTAGCGGATACCTCGATTTCAACAAGTGTTAAATATAAAGTAATGATGGGTTATTTAAGCAGTTACGGTATAACTAATGTTCAATTAAGACCTGATTACACTTGGCAAGCTGGTTTTGTACCAGAACCTGGTGGTAGTGGGCATGTGTTTACGATGAATTCTTCGGGAGTTTGCTTACAAAATGAGTCGTCTTTATTGAGTACATTAGACCATGAATCTTATCATATAGCTACCAATTATGTTAACTCCCCAACAACAGAGGTAGAGGCTATTATGCAACAAGTAAATAGTGCCACCTATGCTTCGACAAATGATGATTATAGAAGAATGGTTGGTGATTATCTATATGATCAGTACTCTACCGGCTCAATTTCAGGAAGTGCTTATCCAACAATAAACTCAATTGAAGACGCTTATCGATATTGCGGTGTAGCCGGTTACTAAACGAATATAACTATTCGGGTAACGTAGTGATATAGATCCTATGATGCTAATTACTATTAATATTTTTTATGCAAGTTAGTAATACATTGCATGAATTATAAACAAATAAAATAAATAAACTATGAAAAAATATATTTTGGTGTTACTGTCCACATTAATAACACCCATCGCTTTATGCCAACAAATAGATGTAGAGAGGAGAACCCGGGATGCAATTTATAGTAATCTGAACGCATATCATGACACATTATGTGATACCCTTTTATTGGAAGATGGGAATATGTTTTTCTTTAAAATGACACCATTTGTTTTTTTTGATGGATATTCTAACTTATTCAGTAATGATGAAGGGGGAATGGTAAATATAATGTTTAATGGCTCTAAAGGTTTCACATGTAAATGGGTTATAAAAAACAATCAATTGTATTTGAAAGATTATACTTTTGTAGGTGGATATTTTATGATGACAAAGGATAAAAATGGTAATTTAGTAGAGAAAACAGTTGTACTACCGGGTAAAAATGAACAGAAAAAGCGCATTGAGGCTCTAACGAATAGAAAATTTAATGAAGAAGGTTTATTAACGGCTGATTGGATGTCGGGGGCATTCGGGATATTAAGGCTGCAACCTTTTAATCAACCATTTACTGAATCATTTGGGTCTCGTGCAGATAGTCTTCGTAAATACCAGAAAGAGTTTATAATTTACTTCAATAAAGGTGAAAATATAAAATTTACACCTAAGTGTCCTAGATAAAACACAAGGCTTTCAGCAATTAAGTTAACGTCATGAATTTCTATAGGCTTAGAAGCAGGTGCTAAACTTTGTGGGATTTTCGGTACAGACTTTACCGATAAGCAGAAGGAGTAGAACATGAGAATTTATTCTGTTCGTGTAAATGCTGAATACCGTTATTCGGTAATAAAATGTTTGTACCGTCAATGAGTGCTTCGCTACCGCACAAATCTGACTTTGATGACTTGATTATGAAATTCGTTTGCTGACTAAATAATTTTGAAGTTGCTTCAAAGAAACAACCATATAGTATTTTATTCGGAATAATATCCACAAAAACAGAAGACAAAGAGCTCAAAAAAAATGAAAATTGCTTTCCTTTCAAGCTTGAACACTTATAATATTATTAATTGGTCAGGCACCTTATTTTATATCTTTCGTTCATTGCAAAAAACTCATGATGTGGAATGGGTAGGCGGCAACATTTTTGAAAAAGTAGAAAATATGCATTATTTACAGTATGAAGGAATGCCTTTCCTTCCTGAATTATATGCACCTTATTTTGCTGAGCTAATATCAGATTTACTTAATAAAGGAGATGAATATGACATCATTATCGCCCGTGATTGTGTTTTTATTGCCTATTTAACAGTAAATACCCCAATCATTTTTATCGGGGATACTACTTTTGATTTAATTAAAGAATGGTGGGGAATTAAGGATAAAAATGTAATGTCCTTAAAAGATGACATAGAGAAAAAAGCCTTCTTTAATTGTGACTATATTATTTTCAGTTCAGAATGGGCTAAAGCGAATGCCATTTCTCATTATGGACTTAGTGCTTCCAAAATAGAAGTAATCGAATTTGGTGCTAATTTAGATAAAATCCCAGTCGGTAATAATGTCAACAATATTGACTTGACTACTTGCAATTTGTTATTCATAGGTAAAAACTGGGAAAACAAAGGCGGTGTTAAAACTCATGAAACATATAAATTATTAAAGAAGAGTCATAAATGCACTCTTACTGTTATAGGTAGTAATCCACAATTGGATACATCAGACCATGATATAACAATTGTTCCTTATATAAATAAATTCATAAAACAAGATGTGGAGTTATTTAATCAAATTATTCAGAACTCGCATTTTTTACTCCTTCCTACGAAGTTTGATTGTTTCGGAATAGTTTTCTGTGAAGCATCAGCTTATGGCACTCCATCTATAACGGCAGATGTAGGAGGGGTTAGCCAAGTAGTTAAGGACGGCAAAAACGGCTATTTATTACCCTCTGACGCAACAGCACTGGATTATGCAGAATTAATAGAATCTATCTTCAAAAATAAAACTAAATATAATGATCTGAGAATGTCGTCCCGAAAAGAATTTGAAGACAGGTTGAATT
>JAEWZA010000265.1 GCA_023395575.1 Bacillota bacterium | reverse complement strand
GGTGATATACCTTCATTATATAGAATCCCCCAAGGAACACCTACAGTATCACGTTCAAGAATAAATAAATACTATGTCCAGAAAGCTGAAGTAGATACTAGAGGTTTTTTAGAAGCTATCAGAATTGCTGAGGAAAATGGAAGCATACCTTTAAATGAAAGGGATGATTTACTTATAAGCTTCTATGTTAAGTTAGCTGAAACACTTGGAAGAGAACAGGAATACGAATTAGCTAACCAACAGATTGTCAAGGCTACAGCAATTTCAAAAGAAAAAACCAAAAAAGTTTTAGAAAAAAGAAAATTAGATGACCAAAGTTGGGCATTTGTAGGCGAAAAGGATGGAAATAAATGATTGATTCTTTAAAAGGTTTACCAAGTGAAGATAAAATTAATATTGAAGCTATTATGAGCGAATTTAGTGCTGTACAACACCAAGTAGTAAAAGAAGGATTTATATTTCCTGAACTTAAGTGTATTACATACTTAGAATTAGCAAAGGATGCTTTTTTAAAATATTACAAGAATGGTTTTTTAAAGCTTAGTAATGTTGATTTGTTATCAAATATAGACATAGACCTACAAGCTTCTAGGGAGTATCGAACAGTAGTAAAAAAAGAAGAAGACTACTCTCAATTTATTATTTCTAGTAAGATATGTGGCAGTGCAGAAGAAGGACAATGGCAAAAGCATGCAGAAGGAATTATGAGTATTGCTGAGGAAAATCAAACTTTTGAAAATGACTTAGAAGATATAAAAAGAAGATGTAGCTTAGAAGACTTAAAATCAAAAAAAAGAGATTTTTCAAAGTTTTTTGAATTGTACAAGGACTTTAATATTTCTATATTTTCTGGCAATGGTGAAACATTAATCAAATGTGAAATCTTAGGTGATATGATCGAAAGATTAAATAGTGGTGTAACGCATCCATGTGGAGTAGATTGTATTATAGATATTTCAATTAGAGGGACTATAGGAGACAAGTGGATTCCAGTATCATATAAAAGCCTTGAATTATATGGAGACCTTAAACAAAAACTTTATGTGTATATTAAAGAAAAAACAAGCGAAGAAAAAACAGATTTGGATAAAAAGGAACACTGTATTGATATAACTATATTTGACGAATTAAAGAACATTATTATAAAAATTGAAGATTATATAGTAAAATCTAAAATAAGTGTTGGAGTATATAGTGATAGAAATTCTTTTAAGAAGACTTATCCAACAGAAGATTTTAAGATTACAAAAAAGAAACATAGTGAAAATAATTCGGTTCAGTATATTAATAATTTGACATGGAGACAAATGGACTGCTTTGAAAGGAGTACTGCTCTTCTATTAGGTCACGAAAACAATAGATATATAAATTATTACAAATTTTTTGTAAGTATTTTGCAATTGTATGATTTAAAGGGTTATAATTCTCGCTTTCCAATTCAAGATTTGCAAAATATATTTGGGTATAAGCGTATACTTATTGATGATAACACTGATATAGTGAAAACTGTTTCTAGAATAATAGACGCGGGAAAAGCTGCAGCTGTTTTCTTTGATGAATATTACTTATTCTACACACAATATTATCTTAAGTCACATACAAGTCATTTAGCAGTAATAAATGGCTACGACAAGGAAAAGAAACTATATTCAATTCTTGATCACAACCATCTGTCTATAGGTAATACGTCACAATTAATAAACTATGGACAGTTTTACTGCCAGTTTGAGCTGATTGAAAGAATATATGATACACTGAATGAAAAAACAAAATTTATGGTTGTTTTAAACGAGCTAGATAGAGTATCGAAATCCAAAGAGGATGAACTTTATTACCATTATGTAGACATTGTTAAATATATTATTGCGACTGAACAGCATGGCTATGAAATTAGTACTATTTATCAAAAAATGGTAATAATAACACATCCTTTGACGTAAGTATTGTAGATAAACTATATAAGCAATTAGGGAAAAAAGAATTACTTGTTGATACTATAGTGAATTATTTCTGTAACGAACAGGAGAATAAGGACTTAATAAAGGAACTTGCTTTTAAAGTAGTTTCTGATTCTAACATATTGGTTAATAGATACATTGTAAGCTTGTACTCGGGAAAAGACATTTCAAAAAATGATATGCTAGATATGATTTATACTATTCAAAGGAACACTACACAGCTATTAAAGGAAGCTATTATAAAAGCTAATTAACTTTGTATAATAATATTTTGTGAGGTATTTCAAATGTCTGAGATGAGGTGGAATCCATTAATAAAGGATTGGGTAATGATTGCTTCAAATAGACAGAGCAGGCCACTGACAACTAAAGAATGGTGCCCGTTCTGCCCCGGTTCAGGGAAAGTTCCAGATGATTATGAAGTATATAAATATGACAATGATTTTCCATCATTATCACAAGAACCTGCTATCCCTGATGTTGAGGAAAGTGATATTTTTACAGCAAGAGAAGCCTATGGAAAATGCGAGGTTATATTATATTCGTCGGAGCATACTATTACTTTATCTGAGCTAACTGTTGAACACATAAAAAAGCTAGTTGATTTATGGACAGAAAGATTTATTGAACTACAAAAGGACAAAAGGATAAAATATGTTTATATATTTGAAAATAGGGGGGGAGCAGTAGGTGCTACTATTTCTCACCCACATGGACAGATTTACGGGTATCCCTATGTCCCCAAAAAGCTTCAGCTCGAATTAGAGTCATGTAAGGAGCATTATATTTCAAATAATAAATGTTTGATTTGTGATATAATAGAAGGTGAACAACAATCAGGTAAAAGAGTAATTTTTGAAAACGAGGATTTTATTGTGTTTCTTCCATACTTTTCAGAATGTCCTTATGGTATTTATGTAGCCAGCAAAAAACATATTCAGAATTTAGCGCAGCTAGATATTGCTGCTAGGTTCAGCCTTGCAAAAACAATTAAAGAAGTAATCGGAACCTTGGACAAATTATTTGGTTTCACGTTTCCTTATATGATGTGTATGCATCAGGAACCAGTAAATGGAGAGGACTATAGTGATTACTTTCACTTCCATATAGAGTTCTTTTCTCCTTTAAGATCAGCTAATAAACAAAAGTATAATGCTTCAGGAGAAACAGGTGCATGGGCTCATGTCAATCCGACTTTACCGGAAGAAAATGCAGAAGAATTAAGGGTTGCATATAGAAAGTTTATATCTACAAGTAAATAGTTCTAAATTTTTGCAAAGGGCTTAATGGGCATAAATAATAAAACAGGGTATTCTTTCATTATGCATGCATTAAAAGTCTACTCTTCTCGTTGCTAAGATATTAAATATGACCCACATGTTTTTTCAGTTATAAAATTATGTGGGAAAGTATAAGTTATAGTACTGATTGAAATTCGCTGTAAATAAAATTGAGTAAGAAAGAGTCATTGAATTAAGAAAAGAATATATACTGAAATGATAAGTATTACAGAGAAATACAACTTCAGAGATTGCGATTTTTATTAAATCCTAAACACTATCAACAAGTAGCAGTTGCAAAACAATAAAAATATATATCTACGAGTTAACTGCTTAAACGGTTCTCATGTATAGTATATATCTATGGATTGCTTACGAAAGTGATGCAAAATAAGTC